>JBLINH010000001.1:0-70631 GCA_047639165.1 Minisyncoccia bacterium
TGGTTTTGGCAGATTAAAGAAGGTGATACTCCTGAAAGAAACAGTTTTGCTAAGACGGCACTGGATTGGTGTAAAGAAATGGTTTAACCCCAACGAAAGTCTCGACTTTCGTTGGGGCTTTTGTTTTATGCACACATATATTTCATTGTAAAAAACAAGACTTAGGCTTGTGTGTATACCTTTAGTTTTGGTTTGAGTCCACTTTGAGTAGTCGTATCAAATTTTGAGTTTTTTCTTTTACCCTCGATTCTTCAAAGCGTTTGAAATAGTATCCCTATCTGAATATTCAAGTTCAGTACCAGTTGAAAGTCCTCTCCCCAGTGTGGATATATTTAATCCAGTGTTTTCTAACTCTTTCTTTAAATACTCCACTGTATTATCTCCTTCAGGATTAGCGGACAAAGCTAAAATTACTTCTTCTAATCCATCAATCTTTCTTCTCTCTACAAGTTGTTTTAGTTCCACCACTCTAATCTTTTTTCCAGGTTCTTTCTCAAGAACAGGAAGTTGACCACCGAGTATGAAATAGTACCCGTCGTACTCATCACTTTTTTCTATAGCATCAAAATCAACATCACGGGCTACTACTATAAGTTGCTTAGTATCTCTTTTTGATCCACACACGTTACATATATTTTCACCTGAATGATTTATAGGGAAGTACCTAAAACAATCGGTACATACTTGTACAGAGTTCTTTAGATCAGGAATCATACGAACCATGTCATTTAGATACGAATCGTTTTTTCGCAGAAGGAAATATACAAAACGTTTAGCTTGTCTTGGACCAACTCCCGGAAACTCTCTAAAATATTCAGTTAGTTTATCTATAGGACTCATTTTTAGAATTCATCAATATCACTTGTTTCAACATCTATGAAACATGCTTTCTTATCATCAAAGAATAGATCACATTTTCCTGTAGGACCATTTCGATGTTTTTCGATTAGGATCTCTGCGATACCTGGTTTGTCACTGTTCTCATTATACTTATCATCTCTATGGATGAACATAACAACATCAGCATCCTGCTCAATAGAACCAGAGTCTCGTAGGTCGGATAGTCTAGGTTTTCCTCCTCTTGCTTCAACAGCTCGAGAAAGCTGTGAAAGTGCAAGAACAGGTACATCAAGCTCACGAGCTAGAGATTTAAGAGATCTTGAAATCTCTGTAACTTGTTGAACCATGTTGTCACTGTTCCTTGAATTAGTAGGGGACATTAGCTGCAAATAGTCGACAATGATAAGTCCTAGACCTTTTTCTCTTTTCAATCTTCTCGCTACTGATCTCATCTTTAGGATATTACTTCCAGGCTCATCATCAATATAGATAGGTGCGTTTGAAAGGGTATCTAGAGCATCTCTAATTCGGTCAAAATCGGAGTCTCCTGTTAAGTTACCTGTTCGGAGCTTCCATTGGTCAACTTGAGCTTGTGTTGCAAGCATACGGTCAATTAGCTGTTGTGAACTCATCTCTAGAGAGAATATTCCAACGGGAATATTGTTTTCAATTGCAGTTCTTCTGGCAATATCAAGAGCAAGAGTTGTCTTTCCCATAGAAGGTCTAGCAGCTAGAATTATGAGGTCTGAGTTCTGTAGACCCGATAGCTTTTTGTCTAAGCCTTTGAATCCTGTGGGTACACCTCTTAGTTCACCGGTAGACTTTTGTAGTTTGTCTAACCTTTCCCAAGCTTCAGGAAGACTGTCTTTGATAGACACAAACTGGTGTGTAGTGCTGACATCAGTAGCTTGGAATATTTTCTTTTCCGCATGATCAAGAAGGTAGTCTAACTCTTGAGATTCATCGTAACTAATTTTTGAAATGTCTTCCGATGCGTTGATCAGATTACGCATGATGGATTTCTTCTGAACAATTTCACCGTAGTGTTTTATATTAGCAGCAGAAGGTACTGATTCCACTAATTCTGAAAGGTATGAACTTCCACCAATTTTGTCTATTTCCTTTTTTTCCCGTAACCTGTGTGACAGAGAGAGGAGATCGATAGGAGTACTTTTATTGAAAAGCTCCATCATAGTTTGAAAAATTACCCTATGTTTGTCCGCATAGAAAGAATCTTCATGGATAGTGTCATTAATTTCATGTATTGAGTCAGGTCGAAGCATTATTGATCCTAATAATGCTTTTTCGCTTTCCATACTCTGGGGAGGGATTCTCGCGTGATTTGTCATGAAAGGATTTTAACATATCTTAGAAAATGGGGACTTTATTATTTCTTTATTTCTTGTTGAGAAAGTGGGGACAATTTTCGCCAAAGAAAGAAAAATATGAGTAAGTTACGATTTAAATTTAGTAATAGACTTTTTCTTATTTGATGGTGAACTTGATATTCGTAACAGATCCAGAGAGATTACAAGAATTAGGGAGTGTAAACTTGACGCTGCAATGTTACATTAGTTGACATATCACTATAATATTGTAATGTATAAAACAGATTCTTTCTGGATGAACCAGTAGGAAAAGACAACAAATGTAATAGATGAGTACAAAACACACAATCGATCTCAGCAAAGAACCTCGACTTCCGTTCGATAACGCCGTAGTGGAAAAACACGACGGCAAAGGGATTGTCGAAATCGAGCTTCGCTCGGACGACAACCTCTACCTCGGCGGAAAGAAAGTCGAACTCTTTCTGTCCGAAAGACAAAAGGGTATCAGTAGGATTGTTGGACACAAACTCCGTAAGGAGCTCAAAGACGCCGGGAAGGTTCTCTTGAACAGTAATGTTCTTGATTATATCTTTGATCATCAGGAGTTATTTCCTGAACACTGGAAGAAAGTTGAAAACGGTAAAACCCGTTGCACCTTCTTCCAGAATTCGACCTTTCGTCGCCCGTCGAACGACAAACTATACGCCTGCTATCTTTGTTGGTGCGGTGTTTCGTTGGATCGGAGCTACTACTGTCTCGATAGCGCTTGGGATTCGCAGGATCCGTCTGCGTTACTCGCAAGTTAATTTAATACTTAGACCCCTTTAGTCCCGCCCAATTTTCAAATTGGTGCGGGGCTTTTATTTTTTTCTAACTTCTTGTCTTTTGTCAGTATCTTTTACTTCATACCCAGCTTCTTCAATCATTTCTCTCAAATTGTCTGACCTTAGAAAGTCTTTAGAATCTCTGGCTTTTAATCTTTCATCCACCATTTCTTGTATTTCGTCAGGTAGACTTTCTCCTCCGCGTTGAGCTTTTAGTTTGAGTCCTAATACTTTATCAAAATCAAGAATTGTTTCTTTATTTAAATCTTTAATATTACTCCATATATATGCAATGGCTTTTGGAGTGTCTAAATCATCATTTATAATTTCCATAAATTCTTTCTTTTTTATTTCATCAATATCACCACTTTCTTTTTCTTGCAGGATATTCATTAATCTGTCTAGTGCATTCTTGGCACCATCTAAAGCTTCAAAGGTAAAGTTTGTTAGAGTCTTATAGTCAGCTGTTAACAGCCAGTAGCGGTAGGCTAGGGGACTGAAACCTTTTTCCTTTAAGTCATCCAACGAGTATGTATTTCCTAGAGATTTTGAAATCTTCTTGTTATCAAGGAGAACATGGCTTGAATGCATCCAATAGTTGGCCATTGTTTTACCAGTTAAACTTTCTGTTTGGGCAATCTCATTATTATGATGTGTCCCGATGTGATCTATCCCGCCTGTGTGGATATCAAAAGTATCTCCTAGGTATTTTCGAGCCATGGCGGAACACTCCAAATGCCACCCAGGAAAACCAACTCCCCAGGGAGATTTCCACTCTTGTTGCCTGTCTTCTTTTGATAGTTTCCACAAAGCGAAGTCTGTAGGATTTCGCTTTTCTGTATTTACTTCGACGCGTGCTCCTTCTTGGAGTCCTTCAATGTCTATTCCACCCAGTGATCCATATGATGGAAATTTGGATGTATCAAAATATACTCCGTCTGAAGTTTGATATGTAAAATCTTTTTCTTCTAAGTCCTTGATCATTTGAATTTGTTCATCGATATGATCAGTGGCTTTTGGAAACTCAATATTTAATATATTAATATTTATATTATCAAGATCATCTTTGAAAGATTGAGTCAGAGATTCTGTAAGTTTTTTTGCACTTATATTTTCTTTTTTAGCTTTCTCTTCAACTTTGTCTTTTCCAGTATCTCCATCATCAGTTAGGTGACCAACGTCTGTGATGTTCATGATTTGCCTAACGTTGTATTTGTTGTACTCGAATACTCTTTTTAATGTGTCAGCAAATACGTATGCTTTTAAGTGACCTATATGAGTTTTGTCGTATACTGTTGGACCGCAGGTATACATAGAAAGGGAGCTGTTTTTTATAGGTTTAAACAGTTCTTTTTCCTTTGTCTTTGTATTTTTTAGATATATTTCCATTTTACAACCACTTCTTATACCTGAAGAATGCGAACATTAATATCGCTAAAGATAACATTATTGAAAGAACTATCAAGAAGTCGTCAGGATTACCAATGAAAGGCATACTCTCTGTGTTCATTCCAAATATTCCAGCGATAAGGGAAAGAGGCAGAACAACAAAAGTTGTTACCGTTAGTGTTTTCATGATCTCATTCTGTTTCGTGGCAAGTAGAGTGTCGTTTGTGGTTCGGAGTTCGTTTAGGTATTCTTTCGCACTATACAGAGTACCTTGGACTCTGTAATATTCACCGACAATACTCTTCAAATGATGACTGAAAGATGTTTCAAAGAATTGTGATGCAACTTTTTCAAAAGATTCCAATACATCTTTATGGAGTGACAGTGCTTCTTTGTATGTAAGAAGAAGCCAGTTTATCTTAGCTAATTCATATACCATTTCTTTCTCATCTCCTTTGAATATTCTTTCTTCAATCTCGTTAAGTAGATCTCTAGTATTTTCAATTCTGCTATTTAAAATACCGTAGAAGTGTTGAATCATGTAGAAGAAAACAAAACCAGCATGATCTCCCATATCACTTCTATCTAGAATTGAATTAACTTCAAATACTTTAGAAAATTCGTGAAGTTCGTCCACAGCTTTGTATCTTGTTGTAATGATTACGTTCTTTCCAATAATGAAATCAACCTCGTGGACATTTCTTGTTTCCTCCATGCTTGATGCTTTTGGTTCACCAGAAGGGAAGTGAAGGATTAGGTAAATAAAATCAGAATATGAATCTACACGACTTCTTGCAGACGGTGCAAGAAGTTCATCAGCTATTAAAGGATCTACGTTATATTTTTCTACTAAAGTTCTAGCTTCATCTTGAGTTGGATTTTCTAAATCAATCCACTCGATATTTTTATAATTGTTTACATACATCATATTTGATAATTATATTACATAAGTTGCCTTTTGACACACTATATATATTTTGAGATACTGATTTGGTAATTAACCCCTCTATGAAGAACCACAATTCACGTAACTTAATATTCTCAGGGGTAAGCTTAGCTATCTTATCTTCTATCTTTTTATTCGGCTTTTACTATGGGAGTCACTCAGAGAATGCTTTTCTAAATAACAGAGCAAATGCAAGTGAACCTGTTGATTTAGAATCTTTCTGGAAAGTTTGGTATATCTTGGAAGAAAATTTTGTGGCAGCATCTAGCACAGATCTTACAACAGATGATGAGAAACTATACGGGGCAATACAAGGGTTGGTTGGATCACTGGGTGATCAACATACTGTATTTTTTCCACCAGTAGAAAAGAAAGATTTTGATGAAAACATCAGTGGTAATTTCTCAGGAGTTGGTATGGAGATCGGTGTTCGTAATGGACTTCTTAATGTTATTACACCGCTCAAGAACTCACCAGCTGAAAAAGCTGGTGTAAGAGCAGAGGATGTTGTCTTAATGATAGACGGTGAAAGCACATCGAAGATGACTATAAATGAAGCTGTATCAAAGATAAAAGGAGAGAAGGGTACAGAGGTTGTGATCACTGTCGCAAGAGAAGGAGTTGCTGAAACAATTGATATCTCTATAACTAGAGATAATATAAAAATACCAACAGTTGATACTGAACTTAGATCAGATGGTGTCTTTGTTATCTCACTGTACAACTTCAATGCTAATGCTACTAATGATTTCAGGAGAGCACTTCGAGAGTTCATGTTGGCAAAGACTGACAAACTAATTCTTGACCTTAGAGGAAACCCAGGAGGATTCCTGACCGCAGCTATAGATATTTCAAGTTGGTTCCTTCCAGCAGGAAAGATTGTGGTGAAAGAAGACTTTGGAGGTAAAGAGGACGAAGAGGTATTTAGAAGTAGAGGATACAACATATTTAACGACAACTTAAAAATGGCAATACTTGTAAATGGTGGTAGCGCCTCAGCATCTGAAATTGTTGCAGGTGCACTACAATCACATGGTATTGCAGAGTTAATAGGAACAAACACATATGGTAAAGGGTCTGTTCAAGAGTTGATGGATATTACAGAAGAAACTTCATTGAAGGTTACTATCGCTAGGTGGTTAACACCAAATGGGAAATCTATATCAGATGGGGGACTTAGTCCTGATATAGAGGTAGAGTTTACAAATGAAGATTTTGAAGCAAAGAAAGATCCACAGTTAGATGCCGCAATCGATTATTTATTAAAGTAAGAAATATGAAAGTTATTCTATTAAAAGATGTAAAGAACGTAGGAAAGAGACTTGATGTGAAAGAAGTTAGCCAAGGGTATGGAATGAATTTTCTAATAAAAAGAGGTTTAGCCAAAGTCGCAACAAAGAATGAAGAAGCTAAAGTAAAGATTCTTAAGAGGGAAGAGCAGGTCAAAGGAGAGGTAAGTGACAAGCTAACAGAAAAAGTTTTCTCTCAAATTGACGGAAGAGAGATTACTCTAAAAGCTAAAGTAAATGAGAAAGGACATTTATTTAGTTCTTTAAATGAAAAACATATTGCTTCAGCAATAGGGGAGCAACTAAAGATTGAGATTAATGCTAAATGGATTGTTCTAAAAGAACCTATAAAAGAAGCTACAAAGTTTTCTGTTCCTATTCAATCAGAGAAACATAAAGCTACTGTTATTCTAAATGTAGAAGGAGAGTAGATAGATTGATAAAAAAAGAGCCAACACATTGTGTTGGCTCTTTTTTTGTTTTTCTTTAAACAACGTTTACAACTTTCTTTACAACAACTCTGTTGTTGTAACTTGTCTTTCTCTTAGAAGAGAATTCAACCCTTCCTTCCTTTAGAGCAAATAGAGTATGGTCTTTACCTAATCCAACGTTTTCTCCTGGTAGAATTTTTGTACCCCGCTGTCTTACAATGATTGAACCAATCTTTGTAACTTGACCAGCATAAAGCTTCACACCAAGATATTTTGGGTTTGAGTCTTTAAGGTTTTTTGTTGATCCTCCGGCTTTGACGTGTGACATGGTTTATGATTTTTTTATATTTCTTTTATCACTAATATGATAAACAATTAGGTATGACTTTACAGTATATATTAAAAAAAATCAAGGGAAATAAGGGGTTAGTAGAATATTTACTTAATATAGGAATAATTGGTACAGCTCTATCAGTAGCGTATGGATTAGGGTTAGTGGCTACAATACAGGCTAATGAGCCCAAAATTAGCTTTGAACAGAATGATTTGGTGGTATCCATAAAAGGGAACACTGAAAGTATAGGAAGCTTTTTAGCATCAAAAAACGGTACGAAGTACTACCCAACAGGTTGTAAGTCGTCTAATCGTATAAAAGAGGGAAATAAGGTCTATTTTTCTTCTGAAGATGAGGCTAAAAAAGCAGGTTTTGAGCTATCTAAAACATGCTAAAATCCTTACTTTACACTTGTTTATAGCCATATTTAAGCTATTGACTTTTAGGTAGTAAAGATGCTATAATAGTGTCAACTCAGACACGCGCTGGGTTTTTGTTTTACCTCGGTAAAACAATACGTTTCAAGACTTCTATCAAATTTCCTTGAAACCTGCGTTCGAAATTATGGTTGCATACGCAGATTATCTTTAAGAATTGGCTTATTATACAATTGACAATCAGTCTTGCCATGCTTGTAGCTTCAGTTACTGGTGCAGGACAAGAAGTCGTACTCAATCGAGTTGGAACACAACCGATTGAGGTAGAAGAGCGAGTACGAGTAGTAGATGAAATTGTAGTTGAAACTACAACTTTGACAACTAAAGAATACGTTAACGAATACTTCAAGGATACACCTATTCTTGTAGATGTAGCCTACTGTGAGTCTGGTATCAGACAATTCAGTACTAATGGGCAACCATTACGAGGTATAGTTAACCCACAAGATGTTGGAGTTATGCAGATTAATGAAAAGTATCACTTAGATACTTCAGTTAGACTAGGCATAGACATCTACACACTTGAAGGTAATCTAGCTTATGGTAAGTATCTATACGAAACGCAAGGTACAGCGCCGTGGGAATATTCTTCTAAGTGTTGGGGTAAAACCCGAGAAGTAGCGTTGTTAAACTAACAACAAACAAAAGCCACTACATACTGTAGTGGCTTTTGTGTTTTATAAAATATTTAAGTTTTCTTATTTAGAGACATAAACGGGGAAGTGCTTCTCTTTAAAAAAGAACTCTTTTATTTCCTCCGGAAAAGCTCCGACTCTCGGAGCGAACCCCTCCGGTGTCAGATCGTGCGTAAATGAAACGGTATCGGTAAAAAGGGGATTTTTAAAAAAATAAAAAGCACCTGTGGATAACTTTAATAGTATGTCGCACAATATATCTTTTATCCTGAAACGTTATACGACATATATACATAAGCCTTTATATATAAGGCTTATGTATAGTGTTTATTCTTTTGCCTTCATCTTCTTGCAGAACTCTTTAAAAGAGGATACATCCATCAGGAATTGGTTCTTTGTAAGCCCCTTCTTTTTATTCTTTAATAAAATATTCATTTCATCTTGGGATGTGTCCTCATTTATTTGTAAAAATATTACAGGGAACTCGTTCATCATTTTAAGGTCATACTTACGTAGTTTGCTATTCAAACATCCTAATAAGCTACCTTTGTCATTGGCATAAAAAACATCTACAGAAAAATGTTTCTTTTTATAAGAAATAAAGAAATCTGACTTAGCTCTATGATCATCAGTGAAAGAAAAGTTTCTGTGTATACTACGAGGCTCAAAATTGGCTTCTAAGAGTTTGTAAATTTTTTTAACGTAGTTTTGTTTACGTAGATATATGTCAGAGGCCCTTTTTGAACTATAAGAACCTTCAGCCAAATTATGTTGGCCGGTAAGTTTCAATTCTTTTCTTAAATTTACCAGTCCCCCAAACCTTCTTTGAATTTGGCGTGAAGATGGGAGGTCCTCATGTTTATCAAATTCTACAGATGTTGGATACCTTTTATTGACTTTATAAAAAGAGGTTAGTCCTTTTTTTATTTTCTTTAAGTCCCAAGTAGGTTTTTTTGGCATACAGTATTATATCATACGTATGTCGTATAACGGACTTGTTATTTCATCATCTTTCTTAAAACAAATAGTTTATACCAAATCTTTTTGTTTACAATATCAAAGAAACTAGAATGGTTTAAAGTTTCACCACCAAATCTTTTTTTATATAAAGTAAGCTTCTTTAGTGACGGAACTTTGTTTTCATTTGAACTAATACCACCAAAATTGTATTTTTCTAAGCCTAAACTTTTAGCATGTTTGATACTCTCAAATTGCGCTTTGTGCGAGTAGGGGACTTTCCTATATGAATCTCCTGACGCTCCATACAAATACATAGCTTCTTTCCCATATGTTATGAATAGGAAAACACCCACCACTTCCCTATCGATTTTTGAAATTGTTAGGAAGCCATTTTTCTTTTCCTCGATACTTTTAAACACTTCCTTATAGTATTCTTCCGGATGTAGAGTGAATCCATTTCTTTTGGATGTAGCGTTCATTAATTTAACAAATACATCAAAATACTCTTTGAAGTTTTCAGAGATTATTTCAATTTCTGAATTTTTGCGTTCAGCTAACCTAATACTGTACCTAGTCTTTTGGTGAAACTCTTTAGTGATTTTTTCTATAGGTTTAGTCAGGTCTAGTATCCATTCTGCACGTGGTTGGAAGTATGATCCTTTGTACGTTGCCCTGGAGGCTTTATTGAAATACTTTTTAAGAACCCCATCATCTAGTGTTGGATTAAAATCTAATCTAAAGAATATTCCATTTCTATCTTTGAGTAGTTTGGTTAATCCTTCTTTTAGGAAAGGTAGAACTTTTTCAGTATCGTCTATATTTAATACTGGACCATATGGAGCATAGAAATATTTTTGTCCAAAAGGTAAGCTCACTTCAATGGCTTGTACGTATGCAAGAACTTTCCCATCTTCTTCTACAGAAAATCTACAAACACTCTTACCAAGATTCTCATGCCAGGAACCATAGAAAGGAGCTTGGATAAAGGATCCTTTGTTTTTTATGATGAAATCATTATACTTCTCACCACTTTCTATTTTGTTAAAAGTTAATCCGTTCATTATAGTTTTGGTAAGTATTCCATAGGATCAAGATATGAATCAAGAGAAGCTGCTGGGATGGTTACATTGTAAGCACCACATCCATATGAGCTAGGAGCCACCTCTCTATAGTTAATAACATTAACACCTTGGTTAATATATAGAGAAAGGTGAAGGTGTGGACCTGTACTTATACCTGAAGTTCCACTATATGCGATTACTTGTCCTTGTTCCACTCTTTGTCCTATCTTAGCAGTTACACTTGAAAGGTGAGCATACATAGTTGAAAGTCCATTATCATGTTCAACCAGTATCCACTTACCCCATGAATTACATCCTGGATATGCATCAGTATTATCAGTTCCCTTCACTACACCAGAAGAAACTGTTTTAACTGGTGTTCCGATTGGTACTCCAAAGTCCATACCATTATGAAATGCTCTACCATATATATGAGTGTTTCTTTTAGCAAAAGCTGTACCACCAAATCGTTGTGTGATTATGAAGTTAGAAACAGGCCATCCGAATATACCACTTTTAGCTTTTTGAAATCCATCAGGATCAATGATGACTTGAAGTTGTGATTCAAACTCTAGTAATTCTTGTTCGAAAGCATCTTTTATCCTTACCTTTTCAGCTAAGACTTTTTTGTATTCGCTTTCTTCATTCTTTGTTTGAGCCAAGAGGGTATCCTTTTGTTTCTTTGTATGAGCTACTGCCTCCTTCTTTCCACCAAGAGTCACTTTGGTAGTTTCAAGAACTTCTTTTTCTTCTGTCTCTTCTACTTTCTTTTCGGTAAGTTCCCCGTTTAGAACTTTCAATGTGTATACAGAGTCTCGAACCTTATCTTGGAAGTTTTCAAGATTGTTTAAGGCAATCCAAAAATCAGACATAGACTCATGTCCGAAAAGGATTTCAAGTAGTGAAGTAGATTCAAATTCGTCCAGTCTTCGAAGAGCTTCTCCTAATGCTTCACTATTTAAATCAATCTTTTCAGTCTTGTTATCTATCTCCACAGATATCTTCTGAATAGTTAATTCAGTTTTTATGATATTAGTTTCAGTGTATTTAATGTCGCTACTTAGTTTATTCTCTGTGGCTTTAAGTGAGTTTACAGTACCTTGCAAGGAATTTGTTCTTTTGTTTGCTTCTTTAACTTTAGCTTCTTGTTTCTGTATATCTTTATTTATTTCCTCTATCTTGTTGGAAGCTTGATCAATTTTGTTTTCAAGTTCGTCTACACTTTGGGCGTGCAAAAGAAAAGGAATTAGAAGAATTCCCAAAATTAGAAATATACTTTTATTTTTTAGAAATCTTAAGTGCATGATTGATACGGTTTAAGGTTTTTTCTTTTCCTAGTATTCCGGAAATCTCAAAAGGATCGGGAGACCTGTCTCTTCCTGAAAGAGAGTATCTCAAAGGCCAAAGAACGTCGCCTCTCCCCTCTTCGTTTGCATATGGCCAGATAGATTCTTTAATTTGAGCTTGTGTGAAATTATCTTTGTCCATTTCACTTATAATTTCTTTCACTTTCTCTAGATGTTTTACTGCCTCTTCAAGGCCTGTGTCTTTCCAAGAAAGTTTTTCTTTGTCGTATTCGGGCTGTTCATCGAAGTAGTCAAGTTCTCCATTTTTAATCATTTCATCTATGTCACTTATCTTCACTATCCTATCCAATATCACAGGTTTTAGTTTTAGAATTGTTTCTCCGTCGAAGTTTAGTTTCATTAGTTTTTCAGAGACACAATGACAAAAATCATCATCAGAAAGAAGTTTTAGATATTCTTTGTTAAACCAATCTAGTTTTTCTGTATTAAAAATAGCTCCTCCTTTTTGAATTTGATTCAGAGAAAAACTTTCAACTAGTTCATCTAGTGAGAATATCTCCTGATCTGTTCCAGGGTTCCATCCAAGCATTGCTAGGTGGTTGATGATGGCTTCTTTTATGTACCCTTTCTCTCTGTAGTCTGAAATTGAAGTAGCACCGTCTCTTTTACTCATTTTACTCTTATCCTTCCCTAGGATAAGGGGTAGATGGACGTATACTGGCCGTGGTGCACCGATTGCCTCTTGAATGAGTATTTGTCTGGGGGTGTTTGAAATACCGTCTTCACCTCGAATTACGTGGGTCACACCCATTTCGTAGTCATCCACTACAACAGCTAAGTGATACAAGGGTTCTGTGAACGATTTAGCGAGAACAAAGTCTCCCAATTCTTCTGTCTTGAATTCTATCTCACCTCGTATTTCGTCGTTAAAAGAAATTATTTTGTTAGGATTTCTAAACCTAATCACTTCAGATCTTGAACCTTCATCTTTTGGTTCTTCTTTTGAAACATATGCTTTATTTGTGTCCACTAAGTCCTTAATATATTTTTCATATATTTCAGTTCTTTCTGATTGACGATATATTTCATCATGACAAAGATTCAACCAGTCCATACCTTCCAGTATGTTGGTTTCAAATTCTTTGGTACTTCTTTCCTTGTCAGTGTCTTCAACACGAAGGATGAACTTACCACCGTACTTTCTAGCAAAGAGATAATTGAAAAGAGCGGTCCTCGCTGTACCAATGTGTAAATTACCAGTTGGTGATGGAGCGATTCTAGTAACTATTTGTTGTTTTTTATTTTTGAATATTCCGAACATTATTCTTCGTGTTTTAATGCAGTTTTTATAATCTCAACAGCTATCTTTCTACCAGCATCTGGAACTGCAAACTTTTTAGCATTCTCAATCATATTATTCCTGTAATCTTCGTTTTCAAATATTCTTGTGATTTCTCCCATCAATATTTCAGGTGTTGCATTGTGCTGTTCGATGACAACTCCTGCTCCACTACGTGCGTAGTTGAAAGCATTTGTTCTTTGATCATGACTAACGTCTTCAGGTATTGGAATGATAATACTCGGTTTACCCCAAAGAGCAATTTCAAATAAGGAAGATCCTGCGCGTGTGATTACAAGAGAGCAGGCTCCTGCTGCCATTTTTACCCCAACATCATTTAAATATTTCACAGGTTTGTATCGATCTTTGAATTCAGATAACTCTAACTTCATGTCTGATACTTTAGTTACTTGTTCAAAATTGTTCTGTCCTGTCTGATGTATGACTTGATACTTTTTCACAACATCTGAAAGAATATCAATGATTGCATCGTTGATAGCCCCAGCTCCTTGTGATCCTCCTATTACAAGAATTATCGGGACGTCTTCTTCGAGTTCAAAGAATTTTGCACCTCCCTCTGGTGTCGGTATCTGTACAGCTTTTCGAATTGGGTTTCCAGTAAAGGCTACTCTCTCTTTAATGAAGAATTCTGCTGCTTCAGGATATGATACAGCAATCTTGTTGGCAAACTTACCAGCCCAAAGATTGGCTTTACCTGGCTTACTATCAGATTCGTGAATAATAATAGGAATATGTAATATTTTTCCTGCAATGACAGTAGGGATACTTCCGTAACCACCTTTGGAAAATATTACATCAGGATATATTCTAAAAATTACCCAAATGGCTTGGAATATACCGATAATTATTTTGAATAAATCTACAAAGTTTAGTAAAGAAAAATACTTTCTCTTTTTTCCTGATGTCACATATCTGTACTCAATATTGTGATCAGACAGTAGACCTGAATTATATTGGCCTGGTGCCACAAAATACATCTTTGGATTTACCAATTTCTTTTCTCTGACTAATTCTGTCACTGCTTCTGCTACAGCAATGATTGGATAGAAATGTCCGCCTGTTACTCCTCCTGTGAATACTATTTTCATAAAGTAGATTATATCATATGAAAAGGGACGCAACTCGCGGGTTGCGTCCCTTTATCTTATTCTAACTCTCATCTTCTTTTTTCGTTTCTTTCTAGAACCGGTTCTTTTGTAATTATATACCTCGTATATACAGAGTCAACTAGACTCTCTGGTATCTAGAAATATTTAACATTATTCCTACAGCAAAGAGAGTAAAGAAAAGTGCTGTACCTCCGTGACTAACAAACAAAAGAGGTAATCCTGATAGTGGAATTAATCCAAGCATCGCAGATATGTTCATAAAAGATTGAGCTGTAATCATGATTGTTAAACCAATCATCACAAGACCTGCAAATGCATTACTGGTTCTTGAGGCAATTCGGAGACCGCGAAGTGCAAAGAGGAGATATAGGATTACAAGAGCACTTGCACCTATGAACCCAAACTCTTCAGCGGCCACAGCGAAGATAGAATCCCCTATTGGTTCTGGTAGGAAGTTAAACTTTTGAGCACTCTGTCCGAATCCTTTTCCTGCCACACCTCCTGATCCTATAGCGATCAGAGATTGTTGGATTTGATATCCAGACTCAAGCGGATCAGACGCAGGGTTTATATAAGTCATTACCCTTTCTTTTAAGTATGGTCTCGCTATTACCAGCCCAGAAAGCCCTATAAGTCCTACAAGCCCTATTATCATAAGGTGTTTCCATTTACCTCCAGCTACTACGAACATTGAAACTGCAGCCACTAGCATAATTACAAAAGTGTCCGTATCTGGTTGTAGGAGTAGTATGCTCCCAGCTACACCAGAAATAATAGCAAGTGGTATAAGGCCAAACTTAACATCTTCAACCTTGTTCTTAATACCTGAAAGCCAAGCTGCACAATACAGAACAAAAGCGATCTTTAGAAACTCTGAAGGTTGAAATGATAGTGGTCCAATTAGTATCCATCTTTTAGCACCACCGTGCTCAAGACCGATTCCCGGTATGAAAACAAGAAGTGTTAGAACTAGTGAAAATATATAAATCCAGAAAGAGTACTTCTGCCAGAATGTGTACTTCACTCTTGAAAGTATGAAAGCAAATACTCCCCCCATCATAAGACCAAGAAGTAATTGGTTTAGAACAATGGAAGAGAATTTTATATCATCTCTTGCAGTCAATCCTAGTGAAGCTGAGAGAAAAAGAAAAAAACCTGATACGGCAAGAGATATTACTATTATCAAAAAAGGCTTATCAATACTTTTTAACTTGGGCATCTGTATATTATGCAACAAGCGCAACTATCACGCCAATTACTGCAAAGATTGTGGATAATACCCAGTATCTCATTGTTACCTTGTGAGGTGGCCATCCCTTAGCTTCAAAGTGGTGATGGATGGGAGCAGAAAGAAATACTTTCTTCCCGTTTCTAAACTTCTTTGAAAGTACTTGAATGATTACAGAAAGAGTTGTTAGTACTAACGGCATTGCGATGATTGGTAGTACAAAAATTCCAAATCCTTCCGCCAGATTATCAGTCATGAAGGCAACAATACCTAGTGTAACTGTTAGACCCATTGTTCCTGTTTCGGACATATAGAATCTGGCTGGTGGAATATTGAACCAAAGAAAGGCTAGAAGACCACCGACAATCAATGCACAAAAAGCTGCGAGATTGACCTGGTCGTATGCAAATGCAATTAGTGCGTACGCACTGAACATAATAGCAAACACACCTCCTGCTAGACCATCAATTCCGTCGATAACTCCACCAGAGTAAAGAGCTAGGATAACAAGTGTAAAGAACGGAATGATTAACCACCCAAGTGAAAGTGTTTCAATAAAGGGAAAACCGATTGATGAAATTCCAAGTTTTGTGTAGAACCAAAAAGAAACTATAAGACCTATGAGTCCAACAACAACTAGTCTTTTCTTTAGAGACAGTCCACCTGCGTGGTGATCCCCCGTATCGGATACTTCCATGTAATCGTCTACTAATCCTACAAACCCTCCCAAGAGAAGAGTAGCAAGTGGAATCCATGTTTGGTTTCTACTTAGAAAATCTAATTTATCAAAAACATCAAAAGGTAAGAACTTAGCAAGAGACCAAAGACCTGTAATTACAATGAAGGAGCTAATCCAAACTATTACACCACCCATTCTAGGTGTGTTCATTTCCCTATCTTTGTGGAGACTTGCAAACACAGGAGCCGGACGTCCATCTACTGCCACAGACTTTACTTTCTTCTTCCACATCTTGTTTCTGTACAAGTAGCCAGAGACTGCTGGAGTTATGAGAATACCTACAAAGAAGGCTAATATTGAAGGTAGTATTACTTTAACTACGTCTATTAACATAATGGAAAGTATAGCGTATTCCTTTTATTTTTACTATTCATATGAAAAAGATTTACTCACTCAAATAGTATTGAAATACAGCTTTGGCTAATCTATCTACATCATCAAATCTTCCATCAATGGTTGAACCCAGTACTACTATAGCAACAGGATTGTTCAATCCAGGATTGATAACCACTGCAAGATTTCCTCCAGCAAGATCAGTATATCCAGTCTTTGATCCAACTATGTTTGGAAGACTCCCTACAATATTATTTGTGTTCGTCACTTCATACTCAAATCCATTAATGCTCGTTGTATTAAAAGTGGGCTCTACTGTCGCCTCTAGTAGGTATGGGTAGTTATTTAAAATATATTCCATAAGAATTGTCATGTCTTTTGCAGATCCTTTTGCTCCTGGAGTAGTCTCATCTACATCAAGTCCTGTTTCGTTCTTGAATCTTGTAGCACTCATACCAATTCTTTTTGCAAAGTCATTCATTTGATTAACAGAAGAATTATCGTCAGTAGGAAGTATAGACCCAATAGCTGAAGCTATGGCAGATGCCCCATCATTTGATGATGATACAAGTGTTAGATCTGTGATGTTTTTTAATTTAAATACCTCATTGATATGGAATCCATTATCCCCTTCCATATCAAGATTCTCTTTTCTCACCACTACATCACCTTCTCTACCGAGAACTTCAATAGCAGTTAGTGCTGTCATCATTTTTGTTAGAGACGCTAATGGAATAGATTCATTAGCCTTCTTTGCGTATAGGATTTTTCCAGACTCTAGTTCTTTTACATATGCAGACATAGCTTGTATATCTATATCCTCAAAATCCTCCCCAACTTCTAGAGTGTTAACAAAACCCTCATTGATGTTATCCGGAACCTCTTTTTCATCAACCACTATTTTTGTGAGTATGAAAGCCACAATAAGTACTATAATAGGACCGATTAAGACAAAAGCAGTCATTAGAAAATCCTTATTCCTTTGTATGTTATTACTCTCCAGCATCTTGGTTATTTATGAAGTCATCTATATCTTTTTGAATTTGTTCGTACTCGGGCATATCTTCCTTTCTAGATATTCCAAGAAATTGAATAGTTTCAAAAGTTGGTCTATACAGGAAGGATCTGTCATCCTTTGGATCCGCCTTCTTTTCAATCAGACCCCTAATCAAGAGGGTTCTCAGTATGAACTGTGAACTTACTCCTCTTATGTAATCTACCTCACTTCGCTTCACAGGTCCACGATATACGATAATCGTCAATGTTTCAAGTGCTGCTTTTGATAATGACTTATTTAAGTCATTTTTTCTTAGTTTTTCTATGGTCTCAGAAAGCTCATCATTTGTAACAAGAAGTACACTTCCATCTTTTTCTATCACAGATAATCCTGAATTAGATAACCTTTCTTTTAGGTCCACTATCCCCTTTCTCGTTTCTTCTACTGAAATATCGAGGATAGTAGAAAGATTCGTTATCTTTACAGGTTCTCCTTTGTAAAAGAGTACCGCTTCTATTTTTTTATCAAGTGATGTTTCCATTTATGAGTAGTTAGGAGTTGTTACTTCTGTTGTTTCCATTTGTATGTCCGCGTAGTCGGAATGTTGATTAACATTTATGATTCCTTGTTTTACAAGTTCGAGCATAGCTAGAAAACTAATGATAACATTTACTCTTTCTTCTTTGCTCATCTCTTTTCCAGATCCTGAGAATTCTCTGAAAGTCATTTGTAAACCATTTCGTATTCTTTTGCTTAGATTCTCGATAACGTCATTGAGACTCAGTACTTTTTGTACTGCAACTTCTTGAAGTTTTTCAACTTTAGGAAATAGGTTTATAACTACCCTGACCAGTGTTCCTAAGTTAGTTTTAGATATCTGATCGTCTGGAACAAACATAGGTTCAGTGTTTTTGTAACCACCTCCAGTGAATGAAATATTTTTTCCAAACATTTCACTTGTATGAACCGATACTTCTTGTAGCCTCTTGTATATTTTTAGTCTTGTTTCTAGGTCCTCGATACTCTGTTCCTCATCTTCCGTTAGTTCAATTGATGGTAACAGTGATTTGGACTTTATCAGTAATAGCGTTGAAGCTGTAAGGATGAAGTGTGAGGTTTTCTTCAAAGAGACTTTATCCAAGTCATTTATGTAGTTTATATAGTCATCGGTAACTTGAGAAAGAGATATGTCATTGATTAAGAGTTTCCTCTTTTCAATCAAAGACAGAAGAAGGTCCATAGGACCTTCAAATACTTCGGTTTTTATCTCAAACCCTGTCATTATATTTCAGCGCTAAACTTAATTTGTACCTCATTGTCAGCTAAAATTACATCTAAACCGAATGGTTCTGTATCGATGATGAAGTCAGCTGAAATAATACCCCCTTCTTGAGCTACTGGGAATGTAACTTCTTTTGGAACTCCTTTAATGGTTAGAACTCCAGTTACGTTTCCTTTTGTCTCTGAAACTCTTTCAGCTTTAGTTAGCTTGAATGTAGATTTAGGGTATTTCGCACAGTTAAAGAATATCTCTGTACACAGGTCAGTGTTTAGTTTACCTATCCCAGCATCAATTGATGAGTTATCAAATGTGATTGTTCCCCCAGTGAAATGATCTCCATTGTGTTCTATGTTTTTTATAGACATCTTATGGAAAGTACCTTCATGACTTTTTCCAGGACCGAAACCTATAAATTTGAAATCTAATTTACTTAGATCGTAGCTTACTCCAGATTCTTCAATTACTTCCCCTTTGTTTACTTCAACATCCTTGATATCAGCTCTCTCTATATCTTTAGGTGCTCCACTTGTGGCTAGAACTATGGCTAGTATCACCGCGATTATGAGTACTATGGTTACAATTACTTTTTTCATTTGATTGAAGGTTATTTGTGTAAGTTAGGGGTATTATATCATTTTTGAATATTTTACTCGAGGTTCAGTGTTTGAGTATAGATATAGATAGAAAGAGGGAGTACTTAACTAAAGATCAAACAAATAAAGATTTTGTTAATCCGGAACCTATTATTACGATTCAGTAATAACACTCCACAATCTATCAGCACATTCTCCACTAAAGTTATGATCACAGTTTTCTAGTATCACTAATTCCCCACCAACTTTAGTATTTAATTCTTCAGATATTTTATATCCACCATTACGAGCTCCAACAATTAAGATATTTTTTATATCTTTAACTTTCTCACTTAAATCAGGAAGTGAATTAAGTTTGTCAGATAGAAACTCGGGATGTCGTGATGGTTCCAGAAAAATAGATCTTTTAACACTACTGTCTATACAGTGCGCTCCCAAACTATGAGATATTACAAGATCATATTGTTCAAGGTTTTTTATATTAAAATCTTCTTCGGAAACATCTTTTTTATCAAAAGGGAAAATACCTTCAATTAAGCCACCTTTTTCTTTGTACGAATTAGACAAGAAGATGAATAGATCATCATCTGCGGTTTCTTGTAATCCTCCTATGTATAGAGTTTTATTCATTTGGAAGTAATTATCAAAGCTTGGGATGCCTCTCCTTTTTTGTGAATAGTTAAATAATCAAAATGCTCTTGATTTATTTCCATTAACCAATACTCTTCTAACGGCCAATAGAAACCAGCCTGTTCGATTAAATTAGTATTTTTTAAAAGAGTATCAGATGTTGGTATAATAACTGGCTCATCTGATTTTTTATTTTTAAAAATACGGTCTGCTAAAGCTGTTACTGAATTATGTGTTTTTTCAAAAGCGAACTCAACTTGTTCATATATACCATTAGAATTTCGAGCTCTCATTAATCCTCTTGACGTGTGTTGTGCGATAGAAACATATTTTTGTCCAAACTCCTCAATTAGAAATTTCCCAACATCTTTCTGTTTCTCTATAACATATTTACCAACATGCATATTGTGTGCGCTAAAGAAGTGAATAGCATCTTTGCAATAATGTTTTTTTATATTATTAAAAATAATATAACTATGACTCTTTAACATCTTTTCCTGATCCATAGATTTTTTCTCATTTGGATTCCTAAAATCAACACCATGGATCTCAATTTGTACCCCATCGTTCATAGATAGTTTAGCGAGTGAGAGAAGAAGGTTGTAAATTTCCTGTGTTTGCCAAATTTTATACAACTTATTTAAACAGCTTTTAATATTTACTTCTATTAAAGAGTCATTGTTTTTAATCTTCTCGAGTAACTCGTGTATTGGATCTTCGTATGCCTCAAGGTAGAAAACAATTTTTTTGTCTTTATTACTTCGTATATGATCAAGAATTAGGTTGTGTTTCCAATTACTCTCTGTAGATGACCCGTGTGAAGATTCTCCGAGCCCTATGATATTTCCTGGGTTAAATATTTTTTTTGGTAATCTAAACATAAGCAGATTTTATCATAATTAATTTCCATGTATCCTGTGATATATTATCCGTATGGTCATAGACATAGAACTAACATTAAATAGGTTTGGTTTTGGAAAGATTTCGGAAAATAAGTTTCAATTATTTTGTTTCAGATTTTCCAAATGGAATATACCAAACAAGCACTCTATTTCTTTTGAGATAAACTGGAGGACGGGAGGTAAAGCCTAAACATTCATTCTTTATCCATCCACTAATTCGATACCTCTGAATTTAGTCGCGACTTAGCTTCTTTTAAAATAGCTAAATCCCTCTCAACCATAAATTGCCCTCCATAATTGTTGGTCTTAATATCAGCTACTAAGACAATGGCTTCATCCAGATCAACCCAGTGTATTTCATAACCACTTTCAATTTCAGATTCTGTGAAATTAGGTTTGTTCTTGTCTCCAACAACCTTAGCAAAAAAGTTGTGTGATTCTTGGAATAGTTCTTGCTGACCACGATATTCAATAACCATTCCTAACTCTTCACCAATTTCAATATCACATCCAATTTCCTCTTCCGCTTCTCTTTCTAAGCCTTGCTTAATAGTTTCTCCTCCTTCTACTCCACCACCCGGTAATTTATAGTAGTTATATGTTGATACTTTAAGTAATGCAATCTTATCATCAGTATCAAATATAACTGCTCTAGCAGCGACTCGTTTACGAAATTTTGTTACCTCTAAATCTTTAATATTTTCTGGATTTATGATTTTAAGTTCTCTCATATAGATTTCTTTAATTCTTCAGTAATTTGAATAAGTACTTCTTCTGAGATTTTTTCTACATTCTCTTCTCCTCTTAAGTAGTGATGTGCGAAATTTGGATCTGAAAAAGTTTTTCCAGCAACATTAACAGGATCTTCGTGTCTTGGTCTTAGATGCCAATGAACTCTTGGAGTCGGTGGATTATTCTTATATGCGTTATTCATTAAACAAGTCCAATTAAACATTGTTGCATTAAAAGTTTTTTTAAAGAGATCCTCAGTCTTTTTAACAATTTTATAAAAATCGTCACTTTCTTCTTTAGATATTTCTGATAGATGACCGCAATCTCTTTTTAATAGGATTAATGATCTTCCTAGATATTTCTGATCCTGCATTAAATACACTTCCCAGTAGGATGTTTCAAAAATTAACTCTTTTTTCATTTAGTGATTATAGCAGAAATAGATTTGAAGATTATTTATTATATACTTCCAATCCTCTTCGAAGAACTTCAAGCTTAAATGGCTTGTCTTCTATGTAATCAGTATATTCTTCAAGGTCAATCCACTTTATACCTGTAATATTTCCAGCTATGTCTTCTACAAAGTCTCCATCAGGGATAACTTCACAGAGATATAGTGCTCGGTAGTATGTATCACCAGTTGAAGCTTTAATTTTCTGATAAGAAATTGGTTTCCAAGATTCAACTATACAGTTTGTTTCTTCCAGAACCTCTCTTTTTAGAGTGTCGATGATATTTTCTCCATCTTCTCGACTTCCACCGGGAATACTCCAAATATTCCATTTTGGATGAAAAACAACAAGTAGTTTGCCATTATGGATACATACAGCATGAGATTTTTCAATGAGATTATCTGGAATATTAGAAAAATCGTCCACATTTACATGTTTAACGTCACATCTCTCATTTTTGAATGTAATTACTTTCTTGAATAGAATTCCTTTTTTGTTCATGTGTAAAAGATAGTAACACATTCAATTTAAACCACTACTTTATTTTTTTTTGAATGACTTTTAAGAAAGAATAAAATAGATAAATTTGTTGGTTTCTTATATTAAGTCAATAATCCTAATTCTCTTAGTATTGGCTCCCAAACAAAAACATGACTTCTTCCATAAACAATAAATTGGGCATTTCTATCACTGTGTTTTTCTTTTATTTTTTTAATAACATAAGCATCTCTAGTTATTGTTATAAATTCTGCTACATCACGAATAGGATTATCCTTATTAGTTGGATCAGCTAGTAAATATGAATTTTTAATTTCCATATCGTCTAATTTACCGTCAAAAATATTATATTTACCAAGTATTCTCTGTAAATCAGAAATATTAAAAACCATATCAGATAATGAATAACTGTTAAATTTATCTAAGAAGTATTGAATGTATTCTGATAATTTTTTTTCTTTTATATTTTCATTAAAATATTGATACATCACATCTCCCATTTGTGACAAAAATGTTTTTTCAATTCCGTATTTTTGCACCGATTCATATAATAATTTCTTTTTAGAAGGGTCATAACATTCGATGTCAATTCCATCCCTATTAGCTATAAATGTTAAATATCCACCTTCGCCACCTTCTTTCTGAAGTGATTCAACAATATTATTTGCAACATTTCTAAAACCACCTTCAACTACTGCTACTTTTTTTCAGAATCATTTCTTAAAAATTTAGTCCAATGTTTATCCAGTACCTTTATCTGGTCGTCATCTAAAGAAAAAGTATGTTTCATTCCGATAATTAAAAGATTTTTGTTTTGTAATATGTACGGAGATTCACCCATGACACCCTTGTCCGAGTAACTATTATTATTTTTTAGATAATTGCGGATTTCTTCTATTTTCATAAAGTAAAGATTAGCATAAAAAAGCATCGTGGCCACTACGCCACGATGCTGAATATTGAAGTTTAATTTGTTCCATATTGAAGAAAGGATTTCTTATCTTCCCTATGTCCTTAAAAAAAGACTCTGCCTCTAACTTCACCTTTTCAAAGTTTTTGTCTTCCCAGTTCTCTTTTTGATCAGCTTGTTCCATAAAATAAACATTAATAAATTTATGTATATTAGTAAAAATATTTAATTCTATCTAAACCCCACTTTCTCTCTAACCTCTTTCATCTTCTTTTCCAACATCTTGTTAGCCTTCTTTCCTCCATTTTTGAGTATCTTGAGTACTTTTGCAGGGTTTCGGGCAATCTTTTCTCTTCTCTCCCTTAAAGGCGATATAAAGGATATAAGGTCCTCTATAAGCATGTCCTTAGCTTCTTTGTACCCCATTCCACCTTCTCTGTATCTTTTAGCTAAATCTAGAGTTTCACTCTCGTTTAAAAGCAGTTTATGTATATTATAAATATTGTTTGTCTCTGGGTCTTTTGACTCCTCTACCCCCTTTGAATCTGTTTCGATCTTCATCACTGCAGATTTGATCTCGTCATCATCAGCAAAGAGTGGAATTGTATTCCCATAGCTCTTACTCATCTTTTTTCCATCAATTCCTGGAACAGTTGAAACACTTTCAAGAATTAGTTCCTTTGGAAGTTTGAAAGTTTCTCCATAAATTCTGTTGAACTTCTCGGCTATATCTCTCGCTATTTCAACGTGTTGTTTCTGGTCTTTTCCGACTGGTACTATATCAGCACCTGGAAGAAGAATGTCCGCCGCCATCAGAATTGGATAGTTGAACACTCCAACATTGATTTCTTTGTCTTTAGCCTCTGCATCCTTAAAAGCATGAGCTCTCATTAGGTACGGCATTGTTGTTAGACAGTCAAAAATCCACGCAAGCTCCGTGACTTGGGGGACATCTGATTGTTTATATATATTTACTTTCTTTGGATCAAGACCTATAGCTAGGTAGTCAATTACAAGATCAAGAGTTAGTTTCTCCATCTCCTCCTTGTTTTGAATTGATGTCAGTGAGTGAAGATTAGCTATGAATATGTTTGATGTATATTCTCCTTGTAGTCCTACGAATTGTTTCATTGCACCAAAATAGTTTCCAATATGAGGTCTTCCTGTTGGCTTTACGCCAGAGAGTAGTGTCTTTTTCATTTCCCTATTCTACCCTATTTCAATGGTAGTTCAATAGTGAATTTAGATCCTTTTCCTTCTCCTCCAGACTCTGCCCATATTCCTCCACAGTGTTCCTCTACAATCTTTCTCGCAATGTATAGTCCTAGTCCAGTTCCCTTAACTTCTTGTTGGTTAGCATTTGACGCTCTAATGAACTTCTCAAATAGTGATTCCATAGATTCTGCAGGAATTCCTACACCAGTATCTTCAAGTACAATCCTTACCTTGTTGCCGACCTTCTTTGATGAAAGTTTTATAGTTCCTTCTGATGTGTACTTTAGAGAGTTATCAATTAGGTTTATGATAACTTGTTTTAGTTTGTTCCTATCACCACTTATTACAAACTTAGAGTCTTTGTGTAGATCTGTTGTGAACTGAAGTCCACTTTCTGTAATTCCTGGTAGAAGTTCTTGATATGTTGTATTGAGTAATTCATTAATATCTACATCTTCTATATCGTACTTCATCTTACCAAGTTCGATTCTTGTTACGTCCAGATAGTCTGAAACCAAAAGAACAAGATCTCCTGTAGCTGATTGAACCTTTCCTAATGCTTCTGTTACACCCTTAGATATTTTTCCGTAGTCACCTTCAAGGATTAGGGATATATATCCTTTCATTGATGTAAGTGGTCCTCTAAGTTGGTGTGATGCAAGAGATACGAACTCTGACTTTTGTTTATCTAGAACCTTAAGGTTTGAGTTTGCAATCTGAAGATCTTTGGCAAGTTTCTCGATTTCTTCTCGCTGTAGTACTTCCTCTGATACTGATCGAATTAGGAGAACTCCGAAGATGACTGATATTCCTAGAGAAATTGATACAAGATATATAGCGATAATACTATCTCTAATTCCACCAACAAATAGTAGTGATGCGATGATAATCCAAAGAGCTACAACAAGAGCTTGAGAACCAAGGATCTTAGCCGAGAAAGATTTGTACTTAACCAGCATGTATGTAAGGAAACCAATGAATAGGGGCATTCCAAATAGTCCGAACTGAGCTATGTTCCAATTTTCTGTGAGACTACCTATGATGTTTCCAGATACGAAACTTGTTATAAAGATTATAATACCTGATGCAAACGCGACAACTTCTCCTCGTTTCCTTCCAGAAGTTTTTCTTTTCTTTAGAGCTAATATTAATATTGATAGTAGATAGAATATTCCAAAGAAGTATACATAATATATTAAGAAATTACTTTCTTCGGCAGCACAACTAGAGAGATCCATCGCTGGAAGTAAATATGTTGTGGGCATTGTTACTATTATTGGAAGTAACAATAGTGTTAGTAAACCTTTTTGTCTAAAAGGTAGGTCTTTCCCTGTTATGAAGACATACGTTAGATAATATGAAAGCCCATATATTAACATTTCGGATAGAACTGTTAGTGACCAGAAGAATCTAGAAACATAAGTTGCATTTGTTGCCCATTGAATTACGTCACTAAACACCCAGAATATGAACAATGCTGATATGCTAGCAAAAAGCATAGTAACTAAATCTCTCCTTCGAGAAAGAATATATATAGTAGCTACCAAAGCAGTAATAATCGCAATACCATGTGAATAGTAAAGCAACGGCGGTATGTTTTCTGACACAACAATATATGTTGCTGGGTTCCAGGGGCACAAATAATTATCCATGTATATGTTTAAATAAGTTTAATACTAAACCTATCGTATCCACCTCCGAACATATAAGCAATCTTTATTTCCACATATTTTTAATTAAAAAGTAATAGAACACCGATGAGTATTATAATGACAGAAATTAATTTCTGTAAAAAGGATTTAATATCAAGTTTTTCTTTAAATATATTTGGCAATATTGTAGCCAAGACGAAGCTTATAAACAAAGTAAAGAAAGGCTGTAGACCACTTACTGTCTGAACCATTGCAAGAGGCGCTAGTAAAGTAGCAAAACCAAAAGTAATCATCGATACCATTGCAATAGCTTCATTTAGGGTATTGATAGAGATAGCTTTTGTTGAATTTGATTTTAGTACACTCATAAAATCTCTTCTGTAGCTATCTTTAAACAAAAATAGTGTCAATCCAACTAATAGAAAACCAATATAGTTCCAGAATACAGTTGTCCAGAAATCTATCTCAATGGCAACGAATTTGAATAGTAGATCATTGAGTGCTAACAGAAATGAAGAAACAGCCATTAATATGAGTAACTCCTTATTTAACTTAAATGTTTTTGTGTTTAGGGATATTAAGAATGCTCCTGTCACTATAAGTAATCCAGCTATAACCTGTTGTACTGATAGTACTTCCCCAAGAACTATAAAAGCTAAAATCAATCCAAAGAATGGAGTCATCTGTATAAGCGGAGCTACCGTAGAAACCTCATTTTTTTCAAGTGACTTTAAATATGGAAGTAAAGAAAGGACAAATATTATTCCGTTTAGTATGGATATGAAAATAAAGAAACTTCCTATACTTAATATTTCATCAGCTTTAAATATAAAAATAAAGGGGGTTACTAATCCCCCAATTAACGATGAAAATATTAACAGTGCTCCATAACCACCTTCTTTAAAATATTTAGAGAGTAAAAACTTATCGATAAAATTAATTATAGATTCTAGAAATGGAGAGATTAGGGCAATAAAAAACCAGTTCATGAATTACAGAATTTATATTAAACATCGTTACAACTCTTCCTCGAGAAGTTCTTCGTCATAGGGCTCAGATTCAAATACTTCAAAATCTTTATCTATGAAGTTACTTTTGTATGTAAATACTATTGAAATGACAATAAGTATTAATACAATCAGGAACAATGTTTTGCTTTTTATATCCATAGACATATATTTTAATAAAGGTCGTACTTAGTACCTCTGATTATAAGATGATGTTCAATTTCTTTCAAGTCGAAAGTTTCTTTGAAGTAGTTCAAGATGAAATCTACATCCATACCATTCTTACAAGTATAGACATCAGCACTCACAAAACCTTTAGCTGGAAATGAATGAATACTAATGTGACTTTCAGCAATAGTAACTACTCCTGTCCATCCTCCAGGGTCCTTTTTACCGTTTGGTTCAGCTCTGTAAACAACTGGTTCAGATAACTTGATCATATCTAGCTTCTCTGGGAGCTCGTTCAAAACCTTCAAGACTGTCTCTTTGTCGTCTAATTTATCGCTATTACCGCCATAACCGTCTATTGTTACGTGTTCTCCAAAATGAGTTGGTTCTTTGTCTGTCATTGATTTGTATTATCGCGAAGTCTTGTAAACCTTATAATTCCATTATCATACAATCTATATAAAAGTCAATAGAAGAAGAGTGGGCGTCGTCAATTTTGACGACGCCCACTTATAATAGTTTTTATATCAGAGGGTGAATCTTTTCTTTTTCGATGACTTTTTTGATGACTTTCCTAAAATAGGTGATCTGTTAATTTTACGATGTTTCTTGGGATTGTTGTTTTTCCCAACACCATGAGTATTCACATAATCAGGGGAATTATGAATCCCTGCTATTTTTTCGAGTATACCTAGCTCTTCAGAGCTATCTTCTTTGTAGTTATCACCGTCATCTAAACCGGTGCCTCTATTATTATAGTTTCTACTCATATTCATAAAAAATACTATCAACCACTCCTATAAAAAGCAACTAGCTATCAGATCTGTTTGTTAGAAGAAAAGATAGTAGTGGTATTGCGATCCAAACTCCATATGGAACTTTCGATGTGAAAAATTCACTGAAAGGAAGACTGAAAGAATATATCTGACCAATTGGGAGCACGTGGTAGTACAAAACTAATACTATTACTGTAGCTGCAATACTTAAAATAACTCCATCTAGAAACTTTCTTCCTCCAGAGTATAGTTTCTTGGCACCTGTGTTTTTTTCTAGAAGAAAGAAAAGGATTACAAAGATTAAAGCCCACGCCCCTATCCGAGCATAGATATTTTCCAAAGAAACATATGGAAGATTTTCAAATATTAAAGTAGTTGGATAGAAAAGTAGAATTAGCCTTGCAAGAACTTTTTTTCCTGCGTACATGGAAAGTGCAAAAAACAAAACAGCGATTGCAATAAGGATGATTACATCCAATGTGAGAAAAGCTAAATTTGGCATGTTTTAATTATACAAAAAGTATTGAAGAAACAATACTATGTTTTACAGACCTTCTTTTTTCAAAGCCTCGATTGCGTCCTTTGCTTTCTTTGAAATATTAGTAGGTGTCTTGATTAGGATAGTAACAAACAGATCTCCATTTCCTCTGTTTGGTACTGGCACTCCCTTCCCTGCAATACGAAGTTGTTCACCGTGCTTTATTCCAACAGGTATTTTGATCTTCATCTTTCCATCCAATGTTTCAATTTCTTTGTTTATACCCAAAAGAGATTCAGTTAGTTTGATCTCAATAGTTGTTAGTAGGTGAACTCCTTGTTTTACCAAACTATCATGTGGAGTTACATATATTCGAACATATAGATCTCCAGGCCTACCATTTTGAAACGGTTCTCCTTTACCAGTTATTCTGATAACTTCTCCGTTATCAATTCCCTGTGGAATTGTAAAAGTAATGTCTTCTATGTCCCCTCTTGTATCTCTTTGAACTTTTACAGTCTTCTTCGCACCAAAGATAGATTCTTTGAAGTCGAGAGTAAGGTCCACTTGGATATCTCTTCCCTTTTGAACTCGTCCTCTACCTCCACCAAACATCTGACCCAGAATGTCATTTATATCAAAGTCTGCTCCTCCTTGAGAGAATCCTGAGAAATCAAAACCTCCAAAGCCTTGTGCTCCTCCTCCCCCACCTCCACCAGAAAAGGCATTACCGAACTGATCGTACTGAGCTCTTTTCTGATCATCTGAGAGAACTGTGTAAGCTTCGTTTATCTCTTTGAATTTAGCTTCATCTCCGGATGGTTTGTCTGGGTGGTACTTTTGAGCAAGCTTTCTGAAAGCTTTTTTAACATCTTCTTTAGATGCTTCCTTGTCTACTCCTAGAGTTTTGTAGTGATCTTTTGTTGCCATGTGAGAGTGATTTTAGCAGAAAATACGGGCGTTGACAATATATTAAATATAGTGGTAATGTTTTGTGGAACTCAACCTGTACCATTTATGAAAATACAAAGACTCGTAGTTAATCTCGGCACAAAAAGTTCTTTTGTCCATAAGAATTATCCTGTAGATATACATCCTCAAATTGGTTGGTGCTACCATTTTTTGGATGATAAAAATTATTCTTTCATAGTTGTAGATATTTATAAAAGTCCAAGTTTTGGAGAAAATAATATACCTAGGTGGCAGGGCGATATATCCTGTAGCACTTCTGTTGTTATGGAACTTTGCCAACCGTTTTTTAATGATACGGTAGAGTATTTAACTACAGAGCTTGAAAAGAGAGATTTTAAGAAGTTACGAAAATAACTTTATCTTCTAAACTTTTATTTAAAAAGACCGCCAGTACTGGCGGTCTTCTTTTTTATTTATTTCTCCTCCTTGTCTTTCTTTTCTTCTTCCCCTTCCTCCTCTACTTCAGCATCTCTCACTCCTTCTTCTTTCTTTTCCTCTCCCTCTTTTGGAGCTTCTTGCTTACTCATGATCTCTCCGATCTTTTGCATTTCATTTGAAAGATCTTCAGTAGTTCTTTTCATATCCTCTAGGCTGTCTTTAGCTGGAGCTTCTCGTACCAACTTTATCTTCTCTTCTATAGATCGTTTCAAGTCTTCCGGCACCTTATCTCCCGCGTCTTTCAGACTTTTCTCTGCAGTGTGAGCTAACTGCTCTCCTAGGTTCTTTGCATCAACAAGTTCTTTCTTTTTCTTATCCTCCTCTTCGTGCGCCTCAGCATCTTTTGTCATTTTGTTTACCTCATCATCAGATAGACCTGAACTAGCTTCAATCTTTATACTCTGCTCTTTTCCAGATGCTTTGTCTGATGCCTTTACATTAAGGATTCCGTTAGCATCAATATCAAATGATACTTCGATTTGAGGCATACCACGTTGTGCTGGTGGAATTCCATCTAGGATAAATCGTCCAAGACTTTTGTTGTCAGCTGCCATAGCTCTTTCTCCTTGTGAGATATGGATTTCAACTTGTGTCTGATTATCAGCTGCAGTTGAGAATGTTTGCGACTTGTTAGCTGGAATTGTTGTGTTCTTCTCAATTAGTTTTGTAGCCACACCTCCCATAGTTTCAATACCAAGTGAAAGTGGAATCACATCAAGTAGAAGAACATCTTTAACATCTCCTTGCATGATACCTCCTTGAAGCGCTGCTCCAAGTGCAACAACCTCATCAGGGTTAATTGATTTGTTAGGTTCTTTACCAAACAGTTTTTGTACCTCCTGTTGAATCTTAGGCATTCTTGTTTGTCCCCCAACCAAAATGATTTCATCAATGTCTTTTATCTCAAATGGAGATGCATCAACTGCTCGCTTTGTAATTTCAATAGCTCTTGAAATATACTCATCTGCAAGCTTCTCAAGTCCAGTTCTTGTTAGCTTAAGTATAAGGTGTTTTGGACCTTCAGCGTCAGATGTGATAAATGGGATGTTAATCTCACTCTCACTAGCCGTTGAAAGCTCCAATTTGGCCTTCTCAGCCGATTCATCTAGTCTTTGTAGTGCTAGAGGGTCTTTTGAGATATCAATGCCAGAATCCTTCTTAAACTCAGTAATTATCCACTTGATGATTTCTTGGTCAATATCCTTTCCTCCCATATGAGCATCACCGTCAGTTGATTTAACTTCAACAACGTCGTCTCCCACTTCCAAGACTGAAACATCGAATGTTCCACCTCCAAAGTCGAATACTACAATCTTCTCTTCTTTGTTCTTATTGAACCCGTAAGCCAAAGCTGCGGCTGTTGGTTCGTTTATAATTCTTTTTACTTCAAGTCCTGCGATCTTTCCAGCATCTTTAGTAGCTTGTCTTTGCGCATCATTAAAATACGCAGGTACTGTGATTACAGCCTGAGTAACAGGTTCTCCTAGTTTAGCTTCAGCGTCAGCCTTTAGTTTCTGCAAAATCATGGCTGATATTTCTTCAGGTCTATGACTCTTATCTCCCATCTTTACTAAAACTCCATCGTTGTCTCCTTTTGAGATTTCAAATGGTACAATTTTTTGGTCTTTTTCTACAACAGAATCTCCGAACGAGTGTCCAATGAATCTCTTAATACCAAATACAGTATTCTGAGGATTTGTTACTGCTTGTCTTTTGGCTAGTTGACCAACAAGTCTTTCACCAGTCTTTGATATAGCGACTATAGAAGGGGTAGTTCTATTTCCCTCTGTGTTTTCAAGTATTGTTGGTTCTCCTCCCTCGATTACAGCAACTGCTGAGTTTGTAGTTCCTAGATCTATTCCAATGATTTTTGACATAGTTTTTATATATTTAGTTTATAAGGTGATGAATATTGTAAGACAAAATGTTTTATTTGTAAATACTATTTTGTACTCCCTACCTTTACGTTCGCTGGTCTGATAAGCTTGTCGTTAAGTTCGTATCCTTTCTGTATAACTTCCATGACTTTTCCCTCCTCACCCTCTACATTCTCTATAGAGTTATGAAGGTTTGGATCAAAAGTTTCTCCTAAAGGACTAAGTATCCTTACCCCGTTGTTTTCTAAGGTGCTTTTCAGTTGTGTGTAGATATATTCAATCCCCACTCTCCAGTTCTCTGGGGCTTTCTCCCAAGCCACCTTATCCTTAAATGCCATATCAAAACTATCAAGAACAGGAATAATTTCCAGGATGAAAGATTCTGTAGAATACTTGGCGAAGTCTCTTTTCTCTTGTTCCAATCTTTTCTTAAGATTGATACTGTCTGCTTGAGCTCTTTGCCACCCATCTAAATATTCTTGTTTCTCCTCCTTACAATTCTTTAGTTCTTTTTTTAGTTTTTCTATTTTTGAGGTTTCCTCGTCTTCAAAAACAACATCGTCGAAAAACTCTTCTTCTTTTGGTTTCTTTTTTAGCATATTGTCCGCGTGATTATATCAGAGAAAATAAGGTTTGACAATACATTATTCATATGATTATGTTGTACGGAAAGGAACACAACTATAATTATGAAAAAATTTCAAAAGATAATCTGTGATTTACTTATAGAACGAACAGAGATTGTTTTAGGCGAGAGACTTTCTGTTAGTCCTAAAGCTATAAAAGATTGGGCTAATGGAAAATCATTACCTCAAAGTGCAGAATTTTATGGGATACTCTTACGTTTATCTACTATATCAACAATAAGTAAAGAAACTCTCAAAGAAATTTACAACGAAGAAGTTGATGAAAAACTAAAGATTGATAAAGAAAATGATTCAAAAGTTTTGGAAGAGAAAATTACCACCGGGGATCTGTATGATATTCACAGAATGTTGGAAGGAGCTGAAATGCAGTCTATAACAATCAAAAACCTCTTATCTCTCAGAGACGTTGTCTCAAAATCATAGACAAAGATCTAAAAAACCGCTCATCCAAATGGATGAGCGGTCTTTCGTTATCTCTTACTCCACTGTGCAGCCTTTCGAGCTTTCTTCAATCCGAATTTCTTTCGTTCTACTACTCGAGGGTCTCTCTTCATGTATCCTAGTTTCTTCAATCCTCCTCTTAGTTCAGCGTTAAATTCAACTAGAGCTCTTGCAGTTCCAAGTCTCAAGCTTTCTGCTTGTGAGTTAGTCCCCCCTCCTTTTATCTTTGCAGTAACTGTAAACTTTTGTTCCAGTTCTATATCATTAAAAGCGGCTTGTGCGATATTTTGTAAATTCTCAGTCTTGAAGTACTCATCAAGATTTTTATCGTTGACAGTTAGAGATGCTTTCTTACTTGGAGTAATTCGAACACGAGCAACAGATTCTTTTCGTCTTCCAATTCCCTCTATGTATTTCTCTGTAGTTTTAGTTGCCATATTATTCGGTTACTTTTAAGTTCTTAAGCATACCATCTCTCAACTTGTTAGATGGAAGCATTTTCTTTACTGCTCGTTTAATAACTTCACTATATCCTTTCTTTGCGATAAGTTCTGTAAGTTTCTCATACTTTAGTCCACCAGGATATCCAGTGTATCTTTTGTATCTCATTTGATTCTCTTTCTTTGGAGCGATAGAAAGCTTTGAAGCGTTGGTGATGTGAACCTTACCTCCAATTTTGTTTGGAGCGTAGTCAACACTATCTTTTCCAAGAAGTGTTGTGGCAGCTTCTGAAGCGATTCTACCTAGTATTTTGTTTTCTGCGTCGATTGTTTTCATGATTTTATACAAATTCAATGTGAGCCATTTTAGCAGCATCCTCAGCTCGTAAAGGTAGCTTTGTGATCCTTGTGTACCCACCTTCTCTATCTTTATAGATAGGAGCGATTTTAGTAACTAGTTTATTACTAAGATCTTCACTTCTAATTCTAGAGTTGATTAATCTTCGTGTAGCAACTGAATCCACCTTAGCCTTAGTCAAAAGCTTCTCAATGTATGGTCGTAGTTCTTTAGCTTTAGCTTCTGTCGTAATGATCTTTTCATCCCTGATCATGTTACGTGCCAAAGAGCTCATCAATGCTTTATATTGATTAGCTTTTCGTCCAAATTTTCTTTTGGCTTTGTGGTGTTTCATGGATTTCTAGATTACTACGGTCAGAGGTTTAAGTAAAGGGGTTATTTAAGACTAATCTTATTCTTTTTTAATACAGCCTTAATTTCTAGAAGACCTTTATTTCCTAATCCATCAAGTTCTAGGATATCATCTTCATTCTTTCGAGTAAGACCACCTACTGTTCTTATGTTGGCGTTGATTAGAGAATTGACTGTTCTTGAAGAAAGATCAAGAGATTCTACTCTAGTCTTTAGGAAGTCGTTCATTTCTTCCTTATCAGTCTCTTCCTCAACAACTTCTTCCTTTGGAGCTTCTATTTCAAATTCTTCTTTGAATCCAACAACTGCCTTTAGTTGTGAAATCATAATTCCAATTGAGTTTTCAAGAGCTTCCTTTGGAGTAATTGTTCCGTCAGTTTCAATTATCATTCGTAATCTATTGAAATCAGTTCTTTCTCCTACTCTCATGTTCTCTGTCTCGTACTGTACTCGTCTAATTGGGGTGAAAATTGCATCAAGAGCGATTGTACCAACTTCAACCCTGTCTTTGTGTACTAATTCTTTTGAAACAAAACCTAGTCCCTTTTCTACAGTAAATTCGATATCAATATCAGTGTTTTTATCTGTAACTTCAAATATTGGTTGATTTTTGTTGATTATTTCAATCTGACTTGGAGCTTCAATGTCTTTTGCAGTGATTGATTTAATACCCTTTGATTTGATAGACATTTTTAGAGGCTCATTACCTTCTAGTTTTAGTCTTATCTTTTTTACGTTAAGAATGATGTTAATAACATCTTCTTTAACTCCTTCGATTGTAGAAAATTCGTGATTTACACCATTTACTTTAATTTGAGTGATAGCAGCACCTGTAAGTGATGATAGGATTATTCGTCTCAATGAGTTACCTAGAGTGTGTCCATATCCAGGATATAGTCCATCAATCTCGTATGTTCCTTTTGATCCCTCTTCTGAAATAATTTTTGGTTTAGATGGAAGTGTAATATTTTGGTCGGACATAGTAATATTATTTAAATTTTATTTTAGCTTGTAAACTGTACCGTATTTTACGTAATTAAGCAAGACTTATCGCTTGTAGTACTGCAATACTGATGGTAAATCGAAATCGCTTTCTGAAGATGAGTATTCTGGCTCTCCTTTAATATTTATTTCCTTCTTGGCTGCGTTTACTAAAACCCACTTTGGAACTGGTCTTAAGTTAGTATCTTTATCAGTAAGATCAACCCAAAGTCCTTTTCCAATACTTGCTTCTTTAATGGCTACAACATCACCATCTTTTACTTGATATGATGGAATGTTCATTTTCTTACCGTTTACAGTGATGTGCCCATGTGACACGGCTTGTCTTGAAGCTTGTCTTGTCTTTACAAAGTTGCTTCTAAACACAACGTTATCTAGTCTTTTCTCAAGTAGAGCAGATAGTTTTTCACTTGGATTACTCAATTTCTTCTCGATAACAGCTTTAACGTAGTTTGAAAACTGTTTTTCTGTAAGACCGTATGTAAATCTAACCTTTTGCTTATCAATCAACTGAATCCCGTAGTTTGATCTTGGTCGTCTAGTTCTTTTTACTCTTCGTGATTGTTCACGTAGTACGAACTTAGGATCTTGAGTTTTCTCAAAAACAGTATGTCCAAGTCTTCTTGCTATTTTGTATTTAGGTCCGGTTATCATGATTATTTAATATATTAAACTCTTCGTGGCTTACGAATAGTTGGTCCATTATGTGGAACAGGTGTTCGGTCCTTGATAGAACTGATTTGAATACCTTTTGAAACAAATCCTCGAACAGCAGCTTCTCGTCCAGAACCCACTCCCTTGATGACAACATCAATCTCTTTAAGACCTATTTGTTCTGCTTTTTCAAGAAGTGTCTCTCCTATCTTAGCGGCAGCGAAAGGTGTTCCTTTCTTTGCTCCTTTGAATCCTAGAGCTCCACTTGAAGATGCGATAATTAGATTACCGTTCATGTCTGTAAGAGCCACCTTGGTGTTATTGTATGTAGATTGAACATGCAAAATACCCTTATCTAGTTTTCTCCTAGATAGTTTACGTGATGATGCTCTTTTTGCTATTTCATCACTAGATCCTTTTTTTACAATTCGTTTCTTTCCCATATATATTATTTCTTATCTACTGATCTTCGTCCTGATCCCATAGTATTTCGAGTGTTACCTCGTACTGTCCTACAGTTTGTTTTTGAACGTTGTCCTCGGGCTGGAAGCCTTTTGGCATGTCGAGATCCTCTGTATGATTGAATGTCTTTAAGTCTTTTAACGTTTCCTGCTACATCTCGTTTTAGATCTCCTTCGATTTTAAACTTTTCGATCTCTGTTCTTATTGTATTTTCTTGCTCAGGAGTTAAATCCTTAGCTTTTGTACCAAAGTCAACCTTAACAGATTCTAGGATCACATGAGCACGTGGACGACCAACACCGTGAAGTGTTGTTAGTGAGATTTCCAATCTTTTTTGGTCTGGTATTGTTACTCCTTGAATTCGCATATTTGAGTTGAGAGTTTAGCAAAAAAGCCTAAAAAAGTAAAGCTTTTTTAGAGTCTTTTAAAAATCCTAGCTTTTCCACCGTACGGTTCTGTCGTAAATGCTACCTTGTCACCAACGAGAACTCTAATTCTGTGCATTCTCATTTTTCCTGCAAGATAAGACATTATTTCTGTTCCGTCTTCTAGTCTAATTTTAAACATTATATTTGGAAGGGCTTCTACTACGATCCCTTCTCCATTTTCTTCTTTTTTCTCTTCTTTCATTTGTAACGTATATAATAGCAGTGTTTTACTCTTCGTCAATGTTTTCAAGCTCTATAATCACATCTATCTTTGAAGCGTCTTTAGGAAAACTCTTTTTCCATAGAGGTTTTACAGTAGCCTCTGCTCTTGTAATGCTTGGAAAATCTTGAAGAACATCCTTCATATCTTTTCTTTGTGATCCGGCAAGACTTTCTTTTAGGGCCTCTATATCTGTCTGCCAAACAAAGTGAACTTGTCCTTTTACTAAAACGTTTATCTTGTCATCCTCTGAAGGCGTGATCTCAAATGATATGTTATCAGGGTTTTGAATGGCAATATTCTCATTTAGATTTATATTGCTCAAGGTTTTTGAAGCCAGTATTGTACCAATTGAGTTTGTGTCGAAAACAAAAGCTTCAAGTGTTCCTTTCAAAGTTATTTCTATTACTGTATCACCTTTGTCTTCTTCTGATGTTATTTCAAATATAAAACTATCATCTGTATAGTGGATCAAGAAGTTATCAGTTACATCTTCATTGATTTTTGATATTAGATCTTCTTTAATCTTGGATTTTAGTTCTTCTACCACTTTCTCTTTGTCTTCTTCACTAACTATCTTTTTAATTCCAACAAAACCACCAGTCATACCACCTTGTGTCTTTGCAGAGAACTTATCAAATTGTTTTAGGCCACTAAAACCTGGGATAGTGAAAGTAGTTTCTTTAATATTGTATTCATCTCCAGTGCTATCAGCAAATACTTCAACTATTAATTCACCCGGTACTACCTTTCCATCTACTTCTTTGTACCCTGGTACTGAAATTGAATTATCTACTCTGTATATAAGTCCATCTTCATTTTGAAATCGTGTGTTCTTTATTAAAGGATATGAGTCTTTTGAATATTTGTTGGATACAACTATCTTTCCAGAAGCTTTTGTTTTTACTGAAGCTTCACCAGAAGCTTTAACAGTTCCACTGCTTGTAGATTCAATATTCAACGGTTTGTATGAAAGTTCCTCGGAAAGTGCAATATCCACATGATTTGCTTCAAGTGTTGTTTCTATATTAGCTTGCGCTTCTTTTGGAGAAATTCTAACTTCTGTGCCACTTAAGTTTAATAGGAATATCACAAGAACTAATATTCCGACAATACCACTACCAATTATTCCGATCTTCTTAAATCGTCCACCACCTCTCTCTTCGAAATCAGCCATTGAAGAAACACGGGTTCTTTTTGTAGGCTGTGGAGGAGTTACTCCACTGATAGTTCTTCTGACAGTTCTAACAGGTGCTGCGGTAGATACTCTTGGACCAACTTTGTTTATCTTTACAGCAGCAACTAAAGGCTCCTCTTTAGAGACCTTTTTCCTGTTCTTGGGAATAGGAATATTCCTGATTGATTTTTTCTGTGCTGGTGGCACAACGTCTTGTAGAAAATTTTTGTCCATGACTTATTATATTTTATCTTTTAGAGATTATTTATCAACCTACTTAGTAGACTGATTTAAGAATGTTCCTATTAATTCCATAAATACATCATCTACTACGCCCGGATTAACTAATATTTCATCTGAGAAAGTAGAGTGATCTAGCAGGAATACATTAGTTTTTTTGTTAATGTCTATACTATTTACACTAAATTCATTACTTTTAAGAATATTAGTAAATAGGTCTTTTAGATCTTTGTCAACACTAACAAAAATAACTTGAGGTAATTCTCTTTTGTTTCCAAATGTTTCAAGAATTTGTTCTAGCATGTTTAACCATTCTTTTTCTAGTTTAGGTAGTAGTTTGTTAACTTTCTTTTTACAACTAGTATCTATTTCTTTTTTAGAGATTGTTCTTATTGAAGATATGGCAGAGGCATAGTCTGTTTCACATTCTTCCATAACTTTTCTTATGAAGTAGTGTTTTCCATGAGGCATACTGACTATGTTCACTAACCTATCATTTCTGACTAAACCAATGTCAGTAACTTCACCGCCGATATCTATAAACAAGAAATTTGGAGTATTCTTGAAAATGTTTCTCATCGCACTAAAGAAGATTAGTGGATGTGTCCTGTGGTTTATATGGTCTACTGTTTCAAAATTATGTTTTATCTTTTTTTCAACTTCGTCGATAGATTCATCTGCTACAGAACTTATGTAGAAAGAAATATCTAAATTAGTTATTTTCTTATCGAAAGGATTGGTAAGGTTGTACCCGTTTACGTTTACATACGTAATATCTTTCTCAACTATCGTTTGGCCCTTTGTATTACTATTTTTACTTTTCAATTCTTCCTTTACAATTTTCCTGAATATCTCCTTTGTAAATTTAAATGGTTTGTCTTTATCTATATAAACATCTTTAGTATGTGATACATACCAAGGAGAAGAATATACAACGTATATATCTTTTACTTTACTAAGAACATCATCGATCTTGGTTTCAGGAAGACCTGTTTCTTTGATATCTAAAATTACTTTGTCTAATGTTTTCAAAAGAGTTGTAACAAAAGATGATGAAGTCTGTGAATCTTTAAAATATTCAAATATTCTAGTGGTATAAAGAATTGTTGGTATTTCACCTGACATATCAATAATACTCCCTCCGATACTAGAACTTCTAATATCGAAAACTATAGATAAAGTTTTATCCTTTCCTTTTTTACTAAAAAGAGATGACATATATTTATATTATATGTTGAGGTGCAAGTTAAAACAATTTACTTATTCCAGTACAGCTTTTATCCTTCGTACTCCGGAAGAAGAAGCTTCTTCTTTTTTGATTCTAAATTTACCAAGTACACTTGTATTTTCTACGTGAGGACCACCACAAAGTTCTTTACTAACATCTCCAATTGAATAGACTGATACAACTTCTCCGTACTTCTCTCCGAAAAGTGAAATCGCACCTTCCGCTTTAGCAGTGTCTATATCCATGTCTTTTTGTTCTACTGATATGCCTTTTTCAATTTTGTCATTCACCCACGCTTCTACTTTTTCTTTTTCTTCGTCTGTCATTTTCTCTCCATGTGAAAAATCAAATCTCAATCGATCGGGTGTAATGTTACTTCCTTTTTGCTCAACGTTATCTCCCAGGACTTCTCTTAATGCTGCTTGAAGAAGATGCGTCGCTGTATGGTACTTAACTTCCATCTCACTAGTTCCGGATAGTCCACCCTTGAACTTACCAGCTGAAGACGTTCTTGAAAGATCCTGATGTTTTTTAAATTCTTCTTCATACTCCTCTCTGTTCACACTAGTCCCCTTTTCTTCTGCGAGTGAAACGGTAAGGTCAATTGGTAGTCCGTATGATGAGAATAGTTTGAAAGCATCGATACCACTAATATCTGCACCAGAAATTTTTCCGAACTCACGCAATCCTTGTGAAAGTGTTTTTGAGAATTTTATAACCTCTTCTTCTATTGTAGATTTTATCGTTGTAAGATTTTCTTTTAGTTCAGGATATTGTTTGTCATATGTATCCAAAATAGCATCTACTAGAGATGATATCTGATCTCCATGTAAGTTATGATTGTTTGTATTAAAAGCAGCTCTCCTAATTAGTCTTCGGAGTATGTACCCTCGGTCTGTGTTTGATGGGAGTATTCCATCACTGATCAAAAACACCGAAGCTTTAATATGATCAGATAGTATTCTAGCTGATCTTTCTGTTTTGGTAATTTCTCTAGAAATATTCATCAACTCTTCAAATAGATCTGTGTCATAAACAGAATCTTTTCCTTGTACTACTGCGACCAATCTTCCGAACCCAGCTCCAGTGTCAACATTCTTGTTAGGCAACTTACCTATAACCTTCCCTTCTTTTTTTTGATATTCCATGAATACATCGTTCCAAATCTCAACAACTTCTTGTTTTTCATCTGCTTGTATATATTCTTCCTTTGTTAGATTTCCTAATCCTTCTTTTGTTGTGTCATAGAACATCTCAGAATCAGGACCACAAGGACCATTGTCTCCTGCACTCCACCAGTTTGAATCTGCTCCCATATAATATATCCTGTCCTCTTTTATATACTTCTTCCAGATGTTGTATGACTCTTCATCTTTTGGAGCATTATCATCTCCTTCAAATACAGTTACGTATAACCTTTCTTTATCTAGCCCTAGCTCTTCGGTAAGAAATTCAAAACTCCACTGAATAGTTTCTTCTTTAAAGTAGTCTCCTAAAGACCAGTTCCCAAGCATCTCAAAAAAAGTATTGTGTGTGTTGTCCCCCACTTCATCTATATCAACAGTACGTAAACACTTTTGGGAGTCTACCAAACGAGTTCCTTTGGGGTGCTCCTCTCCTAGAATAAATGGAATCAGAGGTTGCATACCAGCAGAATTAAATAAAGTGTTATCAGTAACACCCTTCTCATCTGTAGGAACTAGAGATGCAGATTTAATAATTGCATGCCCTCTTTCTTCAAAGAATTTTAGAAATTTTTCTCTTATCTCGCTTGATTTCATATGATGACTTTAATTTACTTAACGTATATTTGCAAGATAAAACTTACAATCATTAGCGATATTCCTACGACCGCGTATAACTTCTCTTTTTTAATAGTAGTGTAAACATCTTTGTCTAGCTTGTGTTCTTTAAGTACGTGAGAATGTACTCTGACAACAGCCATGGCAATTAATATTTCTCCTAAAAGTTCTAGTGTTAGTGCTAAAGTGTACATAGTAATTAATGTGAGCAAATAATATCAATATTTTCTATAATCTCATCGATCTTTTCATCTGACAATCCTATTTCTTTCATAACTTCTCTCTCGTCCCTTAGAGATCTACAATTAACAATTCCTCTGTCAAGAAGTTCATTCTTATTACTCTTTGAGAGCTGAGCTACACAAGTTAATGGGTGTAGAGTCGTCTCTTCCATAAGATCGTACAGATTCCCTTTTTTGGGGTAGTCCCAACTGATGAGATCATACGTTCCAACACAGTTAACGTATTTTCGAGCTGTGTGGGTAAACTTGGTGTTTGTAACCATTAGACCCTGAGTCATTTTTCTTTTTTTACCTCCCAAATGAAATTCTTCACTCTGAAGGTCATCAAAACGAGCTTTTATATACAAAGCTGTTTTTGTATCTGTTTTTATTCCACTTTTGTTATGAAATTTGGCTTCAGTGATGATAAGCTCCTTTTCGTTATACGCAATAATATCTACTTCATGATCAGCACAGTGACCTTTAAGGGTAACTCCTACTTCAGTGGTAAAACCTTTTGCACTGAATATTTCAGCGATAAACTTTTCAAATGGAAATCCTGAAGGACCAAGATCTAAAACAGATCTTCTGATTGAATATCTTAAGGCAGATTTTTTTTCTGTTTTTTTCAAAAGCTCAAATGCTTCTTTGTATATGTCTGTAGTTGTTGAACCGTCTTTAATATCTTTTTGGATCTTACTTGTTATGTCGTTTGCGACAAATACAGTTGCCCCTGCACGCTCTAGTGATCCTTTTAACTTATCAGGATCGAAAGACTCTTTTTCCCCATTGTTCTTAACGATTTTCATATTAGCTTTTGATAAATAGTTTTACGGTATCAATATCTTGATCCACTGGTATCTCAAAGATATTCAATGTTACAAGCTCATCATTTAGTGTGGCTGTAAAATTTCTATCCTCTGGTCCAGTGTATGTAACTTTCACATCAGTAGGAGTAATTACTTGAACACAACCATCACCTCCATCAGGATCGTTTATATTGAACTTAATTTCTGATTTATCATCCACATCTACAACTTCAGCATTAAATGAATGACATGGACTTGGAAGATCAAGTGTTGAAACAAAAGCATGTTCACCGTCTTTGTATTGATGCTTTGTGATGATATTTATATTAGGTCGGTTAGAATCTTCCTGGACTGCTTCCTCACGAGGGGTGTTTTCGTTATCACTTCCAGTTGATGAATAGAAGGTAAAACCTACTATCAGAAGAAGTATTACTAAGATGGAAATTATGGTTTTCTTATTCATATAAATGGTGGTTACCTGTAATTTACTAATTATACCCTAAAATAAAGGGCACCCCAATGAGGTGCCCGTGTTGTGGTTTACTTAGCGTCTTTAATAGAAGCAACCTCTTCTTCTAGTTTTCCTAACCTCTTTTCTAAGTTTTCGACTGTCTTATCACACTGGTCATTTTTGACTATAAGTTCGAACACTTCGATTTTACCCTTCATATTCTTTTCCTTTTTTTGGAGAGTTCCAATTTCAATCTTTGCTTTTGTTAGTTCGCTCTCTAATTTAGTCTTTCGAGATTCTAGATTTGAAACATCTCCACATCTACTGCGAAGACTTTCACTCAGAGTTTCAAGTTCTTCTTTTAGTTTGGTGTTCTCTCTGATAATATCTTCTATACTCTTAGAATCAGTACTCATTTAATGTCCTTTGTTAAGTTCATTTAGATTCTATATCTATATATTATAAAAAGAAAGCACCCACCGAAGTAGAGTACTTTCAGTGGATGTTACTATTGGTTACCCCTGTTCCTTGTCATATGAGTTTTTGCCCATTTAAACATAAGTTTTGAACTTAATTCCCTGTGCATTTTAAGTTTATCAGGAGATGAAAACTCTACACATTTACGGCAATACATCGCAAGAAGTAGGCCGTCATCATTGGCGTTGGAGTTGTACCAAGTGAGAGTGCTTCGTTTTCCACACCTCGAACATTTTCTAAAGAAGGTAGACCAAAGAAAAATCAGTACTAATAGTGCGAGCACAATAAATGAAACAATAATTATGGTTTTCATCATAGTATGTATTTGGGTCAGGTGTTCTTTTTTGTAGATGTGAATCACCTACTTTCATAATCACGTTACCATATTAAAGTATTTTAACAATTATACTTACAATATAACCCCTCCACCTAAGCATTCGTCATCTTTATAGAAAACAACAGATTGGCCACTGGCTACTGATTCCTGTGTGTCTTTGAAGATTATTTCATCTTCATGGAGTACTGCCTCTTGTAGGGGCTGTCTGTACCTAATTCGAGCTTCTATATCTCCTTGTACAGGATCTTTGACGAAAGAAACATCCTTTAGTAAAACTTTCTTCTTGGTTCCTTCTCCTTTTTTCTCACTGCTTACAGTTACTGTGTTTTTTTCTATGTCTTTTTCTATAACGTAATATATAGGATCATCAGTTCCCTTTTTTGTGATAGTAAATCCGTGCCTCTCTCCTATCGTATAGAGTACAGCACCATTGTGTATTCCTATGATATTTCCGTCTGTATCCAGTACATTTCCATCTTCTGTTTTGATGTGTTCTTTAAGAAATTCTTTCATATCTATATGACCGATGAAGCATAATCCTTGACTATCTTTTTTCTCTGATGTGAAAAGATTAAATTTCTCTGCTAGCTTTCGAACTTCACTCTTCTTTATGTTTCCAATTGGGAACATGGTTTTTTCTAGCTGTTCTTTTCTTAGGGTCCAAAGAAAATATGTCTGGTCTTTGTTTTCATCGATCGCCTTGAGTAGTTTTCCGTCTTTGGTTTGAGCATAGTGTCCTGTGGCTACAAAGTCTGCACCACCCTCAATGGCAAAATCAAAAAACTTACCGAACTTTATATATTTGTTGCACATTACATCAGGATTAGGAGTTCTACCTTCTTTGTATTCAGAGACCATGTGATCTATTACATCTTTTTTGTAATCGTCTGAGAGATCTATCTTTTTGAAAGGTATATCTAATTTGGCACATATTCTCATAGCATCTCGCATCTCTCTTTTCCAGTTACAATTTAGAAACTCTGGGTGCCATATTTTTATAAACACTCCAGTAACATCAAAACCCCTCTCCTTTAGAAGAGCAGCTGAGACTGATGAATCTACTCCACCAGAGAGTCCTACGTATACTTTCTTGTTTGGCATATGAGTCATTTTATAACACCATACTTAGCTGGGAACAACCCAATTACTTTTAATACAAGTGGTTTGCTTTGTTTTTCTTATGTCCTTCAAAAGTTTCAGCGTAGTACATCTCACCATCATGACCTGTAAGGAAATATAGATCATTAGTTTCAAAAGGCGCTGCTGCTGCTTTTAGAGAATCAAAACTAGGATTTGAGATGGCAGTAGGTGGTAGTCCTTTGTTTGTGTAGGTATTGTATGGAGAATCTTCCCTTAGGTCAGCATTTGTTAAATCAAATGTTCCCTTTCCTCTTTCGTATACAAAAGTTGCATCAACTTGGAGTGCCATATCAATACTCAATCTATGCCACAGTATATTTGATACTTCTTGCTTTGAATCAGCACTAGCTTCCTTTTCAATTATAGACGCCATGACTACAATGTCTTGATTAGAATATTTTGAGCCACCTACTTCAAAAAGTGCTTTCTTAAATTTTTCATTAAAAGTTTCTTCTAGTGTTTTTAGTACTTCATGTGCTTTTACGTTTTCCGTGAAGGCATAAGTATCTGGGAAAAGTATTCCCTCTTTTCCTTCTGCTAGTTGATAGAAAGCTTCTTTATCAAATCTTAAAAACTCTTGTTCAAACAATTCACCAATTTGTTTCATTGTAGCTCCTTCAGGAACACGGATATTTTTTGAGTTTATCCCGTAGTCTCCATTCGTTACTCTTTTTGCTACATCAAATACTGTTGGATTTTTATGGAATAGATATTCTCCTGAAACTGCTCCAGTGTCTCCTTTTTTAAGAATCACTAGTGTATTAAAGATAGTTCTAGATCTGATGACCCCATCATCTTTAAGTTGTTGAGCTATCTCTTTTAGAGTAGTTCCCTTCTCTATTTCAAAAGAAAAAGGAGTTTCGTCTCTAGTTGGTCCTGAAGTTACAAATACCCAATACAGTGAAAAAATTAGTAATAGAAGTACAGTACCAAAAATAACCTCTTCCTTATTTTTGTAAGGCGTAAAGTTAGTGAGATATTTCCTAACATCTTTTTTGTTTATTGTAAGCATACTAAGTTGGAAGATTTGATGGTGCGATACTTTTCTTAGAAGGAACACGCCCAAGAGTAGGAGTTCCTGCAACACTTCCTGGGAAATGGAAAATTGTGGCTAACTCTTCTGTGTTTAGAATAATCTTCTTTCTTTTATTACCTCTATAGTCGTCCTTCCAGAAATAGTCCCTCATCTTGTACGCCTTTAATATTTCTTTCCTCATTCTTTTAACTTTTCCTCCGAAAGGATCTTGCCATGGGTAGTTGAAGTCTGTAACCATTATAGGTTTAAAACTATTTAGATCAGGAGATCCATATTGTCTGAAGCTTCCAACTAGTCCTCCGATGTTAACACCTTGGAACTCATCTTTCTCAGCTATGTATATTAATCTAACACCGGTATCAAAAGCAGTCTTAGATATACTTCTTTCTAGAGCTGATATCTTAAACTTCATTCCTTCTGTTTTGTTAGAAATTTTTGTTTTATTATCTCCTTCCCCGATCTCTTGAAGACTTCCTTCCTGAAGTTCTTTGACTAAAGTAGCTGCAGTATCTTTCCATAGGTCTGTTAGACCAAACCACTTATTAGGATCTCTATCTTCTTTTACATGAGCTCGTACAATGATTTGAATCCAGGCATTCTCACCTTTTTTTAAGGACCCAAGAAATTCAATAACTGGAGTTATTGGATCAACCTTGAATTCTTCTTTTGGATCCTTATCTAACCCAAAGTCTACATACGTCTTAATTGGATATGGATCTGGTTCTGATAATCCCATCTCAATTCCAAACATTGAGTATTTACCTGATTCATCTTCAAACTTCGATGCATAGTCATCAACTTCAACAACCTCAACATCCGGAAACTGTCCGTATAACTGTGATTCAATGTATCCTCTTAATGCTTTCCTAGTTTGTATATAGAAATGAACTTTTCCATCTGTTGATGCAATCTCTAGAGAGAACCAAGCTCTAACTTTTCCGTGCCAGTACTTATCAATCCAAGTAGTTTCTCCACTTTTTTGTTGAAGAGCCAAAAGGAATAATTCCATAGCAACTGGAGACTTCATCATTTCAATAGGAGGTATAACTTCAATAAGTGTCATCTCTTGAGAATTAATATAATCCCTTCTTCTATAGTCTATCCAAATTGAAATTGCGAAGTACGTGAAAATAATAGGAAGTACTAAAGGCAACAATAGTAATAGAAAGTCTAAGGACTCTAGGAGAATATCTAATAGTTCTTCTTGCATTTCCATGTTGAGATAATTTTAACACAAAATAAAAGACCACTGTACCTATACAGTGGTCTTTTATCTTTATAACTTTAAGCTATAGAATATTTTCCTTTTGAATCTTTCTTAAAGAATTTTGGATTTTGGAGGTTTACAATAATTGTATTCTCCTTTACGTATCTTTCTTTTAGAACTTTTCCAATAATCTGATCTTTTGTTAGAGATCCGTTTTTGGTGATGACTTCTCCAATAACATCTCTGACTACTCCACTTAAGTATCCCCAATCCTTTAGAGCGTATAGCCCTCGTCCCACAAGAACAAATCTAGGATCCTTGATTAGTTCGTTATGACATGTTGCAACGTGCGCCTTTTTATCAAATAGTTCAGTGATAGTTTTAGCAACTTCTCTAAAGTGAATTGGTGATCCATGTCGTCTGATTACAAGGTAAGCGTAATCTCGCATTCCTTTAACATTAATATTTGGTGAATCAGCTCGTCCCCATTCTCCTAGCGGGTTTTGACTGATGTTCTTTGAAATTCCTAACCATCGACTTAAAATTACTGTATCTTTGTATTTGTCTGAAACTGTCTTTAGGTGTGTTAGGAATGACTCCAATAGTTCTGATTCGTTGATGATCTCATCGATGCTTAGACCTTTGTATAGTTTTTCAATTGATTGGTGTACTTGTTCAGCAATCTTTTGATCAATTGCCCATCGTAGATGGAATCGATCGTTCTCTTTGAATTTCACAAAAGGATCTCCAAGAACTAGAAGAAAATGAACATGATTACGGATACTCTCATTCTTTGAAAGTTCCTCTAGAAGTTCTTGTTCTGAAACAATAGATCCTAGTGAATCGATAATATCTTTAAGTTCGTTAAAAGTTTCTTCTGATTTTTTGAAATCATCAGATTTTCTAATGTTTGTAAGAGAGTATTCTTCAATCTGCCTAACTCGCTCTCGAGTTATACCATATGATTGACCGATGGCTTCAAGAGTCATCTTTTTGATGTCTTTTCCAAGACCATAACGTTTAATCAATACGTCCTGAGAACGTTTTGAAAGTGTCTCTAACAATTTTTTTGTAACTTGTTTTGGTTTAAAACTTAAGGTTGCCATATGTTGCTACATTTATTTTTCTGATAAGAAAACGAATGCGTCTAAGCAGTGCTCCGAAGATCTTGAATCACAGTTCTACCTAAATTATCATTAATATCGTAATAAGTCAAGAGTTTTACACAACTAGGTTTATTAGCTTATTTTCTACAAAAATGGTCTTCTTTATTTCTTTGCCTTCAACCCACTTTTGGATTGAAGTATTGTCATGGATCATTTCTAAAATCTCTGTTTCAGGTGTATTTCTTTCGACAGAAATACTGTCTCTAACTTTACCGTTCACCTGAACAACTATAGAAACTATACTATCCTCAATTTTCGATTCGTCAAATGACGGGAAGCTTTCTTTATGGATTGAATTCTTTTCTCCTAAGTTACTCCAGATTTCTTCTGTAATGTGAGGTGCAAATGGTGCAAGAAGTTTAAGAATTGTTCCATAAGAATCTTTAGAAACATGAGATTCTTTTTCAAAAGCATTTACAGCAATCATTAATTGTGAGATTGCTGTGTTGAAATTAACACTCTCTATATCCTCCGTTACTTTCTTAATAGTTCTGTTCAAAAGAATTATATTTTCATCACTATCATTCTCTTCTTTCACAGACTCTTGAAGTTTCCAAACTTTTTCCAAGAATCTTCTTGGTCCAACAACACCATCTGTACTCCAGATTACGGGCTGGTCAAAAGGTCCCATGAACATTTCGTACACCCTGAAAGAATCCGCACCTATTTGTGATATTACATCATCAGGGTTCACAACATTCCCCCATCTCTTACTCATCTTCCTCCCATCCTCTGCACCTATGAGTCCAACGTGTTGTAGCTTTTTAAAGGGCTCTGAATAGTTAACAACTTTGATGTCATACAAAAACTTATGCCAGAATCTTGCATATATAAGGTGTCTTGTAGCGTGCTCTGCTCCACCAACGTATAAATCAACTGGTGACCAGAACTTTTCCTTATCTATATCAACCAAAGAATCTGTATTATTAGGATCTATATATCTAAGATAATACCAAGATGATCCTGCCCATTGAGGCATTGTATTTGTCTCTCTCTTGCCTGCTCCATCACATTTTGGACACTTTGTATTAACCCAATCAGTAATACCAGCTAATGGTGATTCTCCTGTTCCTGTTGGTTCGTATGATTCTACTTCTGGCAGTATAACAGGAAGATCCTCCTCTTTAACTGGGACAGCTCCGCAAGCTCCGCAATGAACTATTGGAATTGGTTCTCCCCAATATCTTTGACGTGAGAATACCCAATCACGAAGCTTATAATCTGTTTTTAATTCTCCACCAGCTTTCTCTGTTATTTTCTTCTTAGCTTCTTCTGAGGTTAAACCATCAAATTCAAAAGAGTTAATTATTTTTTTATTTTCATCTACAACCTCTTTAATAGGTAGATTATATTTAATAGCAAATTCTTTATCTCTTTCATCATGTCCTGGAACCGCCATGATTGCTCCTGTTCCATAATGTGCAAGAACATAATCTGCAATGTATACAGGAATACTTTCTTTATTTATAGGATTGATTGCAGAAATACCTTCAAGTAGTACTCCTGTTTTTTCTTTACCTTCAGAAGTTCTTTCTATTTCATTCTTTTTAGAAGTCTCTTCAATATATCCTTTAACTTCTTTTATATTTTCAATCTTACCTTCTAGCGAATGAATTAGAGGATGCTCAGGTGCAATAACCATATATGTAGCACCAAACAAAGTATCAGCACGTGTGGTGAATACTTCTATTTTTTCTGTAGCATCTTTTATATCAAAAGTAATATTTGATCCTTCACTTCTACCAATCCAATTCCTTTGAGATTCTTTTATTGATTTTGGCCAATCCAATTCTTCTATATCATCAAGTAGTCTGTCTGCATATTCTCTAATTTTTAGAACCCACTGTCTGATTGGTTTTTGTTCAACTATGGATCCACAACGTTCACATTTTCCATCTACCAAATCTTCATTAGCTAACCCTGTTTTACAAGAAGGACACCAATTTATTGGTTCATTTGATTCATATGCCAGACCTTTTTCATGTAGCTTAAGGAAGATCCATTGTGTCCATTTGTAGTACTCGGGATCGGTTGTATTGATTTCTTTGTCCCAGTCGTATGTGAATCCAATAATATCTAACTGTTCCTTGAATCTTTTAATGTTTTTTTCAACGGCAACTCTAGGGTGCACTTTATTTTTGATTGCGTAGTTTTCTGCGGGTAAACCAAAAGCATCCCATCCCATTGGATGTAGAACGTTGAAGCCATTCATCGTTTTAAATCTAGAAATTACGTCAGTTGCAATGTATCCTTTTGGATGTCCAACATGGAGACCTTCTCCTGATGGATAAGGAAACATGTCCAGAACGTAATATTTGGGCTTCTTAGGGTCATCAGAAGTTTTGAATGATCCACTTTCTTTCCAGGTATTCTGCCACTTACCTTCTATATTTTTATGATTGTACCTATCCATATTAGAATATTGGTCGAGGCGTCTTTATAGGATTAATTTCACTTTCTAACTTTTCTGGATCAATAGTTCTTTCGAAACAAGTTTCTCCTTTAATATGGTTCCAAATCCAAGCGTCAGTTCCATAGTAGTCATCATAGTAGTACTCTCTTCTTTTTTCTAAGTAGTCTTGCTTTGAATTGAAATCTGCACAAAGCGTAAAAGTTTCAGTTCCATTAACTGAATATTTATACGATTCATCGCTTTCAGGATCAACTGGTGGTTGAAAACCTCTTAATACATCTTCTAACTCATCAATTGATTCGGGTAATCTTTTCTTTGAAGTATAGAAACCGATAACTTCAGATTGAACAACTCGTAAATCATTTATTCTCTGTTCGTCAATTCTTGCGTCTCTTTGTTCACTTGGAGTTCCAATTGCGACAAATGCCCCCACAATAGTTCCTATGATTACGACAATCACACCGATCACTAATGACTTGTAGTATGAAGATGTAACATAGTCTCTCTTAAGGTTAGTAACTAGGTACCAGAAGATTACTAGAGGTATGATGACAAGTACTAAAGATTTAGTAATAAATCTTGTTGTAAGTTCTCCACTTAAGAAGAAGTTAAGAATTACAATCATATCTGTAATAACTGTTATTCCAGCAATGAATAGTGTGAAGTATATTACCCACTTTCTTACCCAAACATCTCTTTGAATAGGATTAGCTTTAATGTGTTTGTTTACAACGTTGGTAAGGATTAAAAATACAGGTGTGATAATAATCAAGGATGAAAGTGTGAATGTACTCACTGATGTTTCTCCTCTGTACAGAGCTTCATCTGGGAAGATTGTATTGATAACTTCAAAAATTAATATTATGTAACTAATAGTAAGCCAATAGAGTGAGGCCATCACCCCTACGTTTAAAAAGAAATCCTTAGGTGTAGCTTCGGGTTTTATCACTACGTTTGTTTCGTTTTCCATAGATTACATGTTACATCAGTTGTGGAAGAATTCAAATACAATAAGGGCCCGGAGTTTACCGGACCCTCTTTAAATATTTGAAAATGCTTTTAAAACATTGCAAGTGTAATTGACTATTTTTGGAACTGTTTCCATCGTTTATTGTTCTTTCTGCGACCACTATATTCTAAATTCAATGACATCTCCATCCTTCACTATATATTCCTTTCCTTCAATTCTAATCCATCCTTTTTCTCTCGCCTCAGCTCTTGATCCAGCTTCTAGTAGTTTCTCCCATTCGATTATCTCAGCACGAATGAACTTGTCTTTGAAATCCGTGTGGATAGCAGTTCCTGCAATTGGAGCTGGTGAATCTCTTTTTGTAGTCCATGCTCTAGTCTCGTCTTCTCCTGTGGTAAGGAACGTAATTAGATCAAGGAGTATATACCCTTTTTGTATTAAAACATCCAAACTTCCATCTGGAATACCCATTTCAGTTTTAAACTCTTTTTTCTCTTCTTTATCCATATCTTTCAGATCTTGTTCTGTACCAGCATCGAGTTCTGTGAAAATAGCAGAGTTTTCTTTAAAGTACATTAAAAGTTCTTGATATCTAGAATCATTCACATCATCTATGTTCTTTGCTCCAGTCTTCTTATTTAGGGCATACATCATTGGTTTTGATGTAAGAAGGTGAAGACTTTTTACAATCTTTTCTTCATCCTCATCCAAATCAAGTGTTGAAGCCAGTTTTCCATCGGATAGGACTTTCTCTAACTTAGTAAGAACATCATTCTCTTTAACAGCTTCTTTGTCTCCTCTTTTAAGTTCTTTAGCAATACTGACCAACCTGTTAGCGATAGTTTGGGCATCAGCCATAATGAGCTCAAGATTGATAACCATAATGTCACTTAATGGATTAATTTCTCCATGGACGTGAGTTACATCATCATCTTCAAAAATTCTAACCACTTGTAGTATAGCGTCTGTTTCTCTAATGTGAGAAAGAAACTTGTTTCCAAGACCTTCACCATCAGCAGCACCTTTAACAAGTCCCGCAATATCAGTGAACTCAACAACTGCTGGGATAGTTTTTTGTGACTTACTAAACTCTGATAGTTTGTCTAATCGAGTATCAGGTACAGGAACAATTCCAACTGATGGATCAATTGTACAGAATGGGTAGTTCTCTGAAGGAACTGATTTTTTTGTTAGTGCATTGAACAGAGTGGATTTACCAACGTTTGGTAGACCTACTATTCCGATTGATAGTGACATATGGATAGATGATATCGTATGTAGTTAGATCTAGCAATGATTAAATTGTATTTTAGAGCACATATTTTTTGTATATTATTACAAAAACACACAGCGTATGCTGTGTGTTTTCAAATAGATAGGTTTTAGTTTTTAATTTCCGAACAAATCTTGGAGTTTTGCACGGGTCGCTTGAAACAACAGAATGTTTCAATTGGAATTTCTGAGTAGCTTGTTCTGTAAGTGAACCGAAATAATTAGTCTCATTACCAACTGAACCAACTCCAGAAGATGCTATCTGTGTATCCGGATCACTATTTAGATGTTCTTGACATATACATATAATATATGTATAGTACTGAACGAAATGAAAAAAATAGTGTTTTATCTGTCGGTTGTCATCTTGGTCGTCTTTTGTTCCAAAAGCGGACTAGTTAGACAAGTAATCAATCATCTGAAATACAATATCATCGGAGATCCTAATGAAATCGTTTTCGGGATCGATGTCTCTCATTACCAGGGTTACATAGACTGGGACAAGGTAAGTGAAAAACATCCTATTGAATTCGTTATAATCAGGTCAACAATGGGAGACGATAGGAAGGATCGATGTTACAAAAAAAACATGGAAAAAGCTAGAGACCGTGGATTCATCGTTGGATCGTATCATTATTACGATCCGAACGAAAATTCCACGAAACAAGCGGAAAACTTCTGTAATGTGGCAGAGGTTCGTACTGGAGACTTCAGGCCAGTTCTGGACATTGAAAACATAAGCAGTATTCAATCAGTGACGAAGCTGAGGAAAGGTCTCATGAATTGGATAAACATCGTTGAAAATAAATACGGTGTAAAACCCATCATCTACACAGGGCTCTCTTTTTACGAGACTCATCTTGAAGGGTACTTCGACGATTGTCCTCTGTGGATCGCTGCATACTCAGAGCATCGACGTGATGAGGCCAAAGCTCATACAGACTTTATCCAGTTCACTGAAAGTATCAATGTGTCTGGTATAAAGGGTCCAGTAGATGGTAATGATATGACCAGAGGGATCATATCATCGCTACTCTACTAGAGAAGATATAAAAGCCTCGTTTGCGATAACACCGCAAACGAGGCTCTTTTTTTTTACTTCATCAACTCCTGTAATTTCTTCTTGTGCTTCATCATGACAGCCAAAGAAGCTGCTTGTTGGTCTTTTCCTTTCTTAGTCTCAACCTCTATCTCTTTAGCAAGCTCGGTAAAGAATTTTGGATCTTTCTCAATCATCTTCATAAACTTATCTTGTTGATCAGGTGGTAAACCTTTCAACTGTCGCTTCATCATTTTCTTCATTAAAAAATTCATAGATTAAAATATTAACATAATTAACTACTAAGGCCTAAACTCGTTCAATAATCTTCTTACATCCTCGACTCTGTCCCCAACAAAAGGAACAAATCCCAATATATCCAAAAACCAACTAGCACCAATAATAATCAGAGTTGCTCCAGCAACAGCTCCAGATCCTTGAAGCATTCCATACCACACAATCTTCCACCATGAGTTAAATCTTTCGCTTAGTCTATTAACTGATTTTTTTAAATCGTCTATGGATCCTTTTAGGTCATCATTCATATTTTTGTTTCTGTATTTATTTCTTTTATTACTTTATTTTTCTTTTTCGCTCTAAACACTGTTGGCATCATAAAAAGAGCTCCTGAGATAAAACCTGTAACCAAGGTAATGAAAAGAATTACAGCGAGAGGTGCTTCAACTGAAAGATTAAAGAAAGAAACAGAAGTTTGTTCAATGTTCTGAAGAACAAAGATCATTGCAACTGCTGAAATTATTGTAGCTATTGTTATTAGAAGTCTCATAAAAATATACTAACCTATCTTAAGTAATAATCAATATTTTGTTTATGCCCATCGTAAGTAGCAGAACAATGAATGTTTCTTCTGGCATCGTGAAGATAGAATAAACAACTAGTATCAATTGGACTAAGTGCCGCTGCTACGGCTGATTTACCGGGGTTTGCGATAGCTGTAGGAGGTAATCCTTTGTTTTGATATGTATTGTATGGAGATTCTAAATACTTATCCTTAGGATGGACTCTAGGCCACCATAGTTCTTCATCCCCTTTTACATACTGGAGTGTTGCATCTAATTGAAGTGGCATTCCTTGTTCCAATCTATTCCAGATAATTCCAGATATTAATCTCATATCATTTTTTCCTCCAGCTTCTCTTTGAATTAGAGATGCAATGGTTACTATCTTATTAACTTCAGAAGGATTATCTTTCCCTGAAACTTCTTCTATATAACTGTACAGTTCAGCATTCATCTCGTTTTTGATGACATTAACCCCTTCGTCTTTATGGATTGCATACTTACCTGGATGCAAGTATCCTTCACTTCCTATTAGAGAACAGAATGGAAATATTTTTGAGAATCTATCTACTTTCTCGTCATCCCAACTAAGAAGTTCTCCAACTTCTTTTGCAATTTCTTCTGTTCGAAGCCCTTCTTCAATATATACATATTTATATACAGGATCGATAAGTCTCGCATGTAGTGCAAGTGCTCCCATGCCTTCTTGAAGCTCAAAACCTCCAAGCGCATAGGTATTGTTGAACTTAGCATTCAATGACAACATCCAGTATGAAAGTTTATTTTGAATGAATCCTTCCTCGTATAACTTATTTACAATTTCTTGCGATGTTAATTCTTCATCGATAAAAACAACTTTACTAGGTTTGCTTTCATTGTGTGTGTAGAAAACAGAAAAAAATAAAACAAAAAGTAGTACCGGTACAAGAATTCTAGTTTTCCTATTCATACCACTATTCTAGCACCTCTTTTCTTATAAACGAGAGAGTTGTTCCGCGTGGTATATAAAGTAGTGTCATTTCTTCTTCACTGACTTCTTCTATTGCGTACAAGAATAGTGAACTATCTATGTTTGTATTTAGGAAATATTCGTATTCCTTATTGTAGTTAATCTCTGAATCTTCAGAATCTACACTTCTTGTAACTGACCATGTACCTTGAGTACTTAGTTCTTTGTATTTTTCAAACACAGACCCATAGTTTGTAAAGGTGACTATATAATCACTATCCTGAGTACTTTCCCATGTCCCAATAACGTCCTCTTCTATTTTAATAGTTCCGTATATTATATACGTAATGTAACTAAGTATGAGTAGTATAAAAACTGATACTGTTAAAATCCAATATGGTTTCTTCATAATAAATATAATAACACATTAGATTGGTGAAAATACCAAACCTAAAGTAGAGGCAATCAATCCAACAATTCAACAGTGGTGGACCTAGGTATATTTGATTTTAACCAGATAGTGAAGGAGTTGAAGGTTTGGGGGAAGTTAAGTTTTTATGTAGACTCTCATATATTTTAAAAAGTAAATATACTCCACCAAGACTTCGATATTTTTTCAACTTCAAAACTGCCCTTTTCAACAACAATAGTGTGTTTTATCTTCACGGGGATAAAACCAAATAATTTTGCTTTAGTTTTTCCACTCACAGTAAAGTTATAGTCATTTTCTTTTACGACATTTAAGCCTCTGGAGCTGAACTTTTCTTTCACTTTATCAGTTATGTATTCTTTTCTCTCTTCTTCATTATCTGTTTCAAGTATTTTTTCTCTAGTATCTTCGATAAACTCCTTTTTTATATTTTCTATTGAAGGTCTAGTAGTATTACTATTTACTTGGTTACTTACCGGTATAATTGGATTTTGATGAGGAGTACTCATACTCTCAACTTTAGTTACCTCAATTGTTTCAGTTTTATCGATACTATCCAATTCCTTAATTACTTTTACTACTTCCTTCTCTACATCTTCTTTAACATCTATGTCTTTAGAAATACTAACTTTTTCATAAGTAACCTCAACTTGACCACAATCAACTGAGAATACCCATTCATTACCTGAGTATGCATCAACAGTTCGCTCGTATGTACCAGTATTGTTAAAAACTTGTGTGTAAGGCGCAGATTCAATCTCTATATTTGGAGTTATTGTAAAATCATATAAATCTTTCTTTCCACCAAAATCAACCACCCAATCAACGCTTTCACCTACAAATACATCTCTGCCGGTTGGGTGACATTCAACCTCCTCCCCAGGCCATGGTTCTGGATCTGGTGTTTGTGCAGGTATGATTTCATACGCACCTATATAAATGTAGTCATCCGAGTAAGCTTCAATAGTATTACCATCTGATGTTTTTCCTACTATCTTAGTCTTAAACTTCAAACCACCCTCTAGAAAATCAGTGACCTCCCAATGCCAAAACTTATATAGAGCATTATAATCTTTCTTTATTAAATGTAGTTGCCCTGTCTCAACTGACTCTAGGTATATAGATAGAGTCTCTATACCCTCTTGTTCCCAATGTGCTGTAACATCTTCACCTACCTCAAAAACATCTCTTACTGGAAATATAACTTTTATATAAGGTTCGGCTTCAGCATTAACAAAAGAAACTGGCATTGCCAGTAATATAATTAAAAACAAAAAGATCTTTTTCATAAAATATATTATATATCTAAAGTGATATAAAAAGTAAATGATATTAACAGGTGGACCTGACAGGATTTGAACCCGCTACCTCCTCAGTGCAAATGAGGCGCTCTACCAATTGAGCTACAGGCCCTTGAATACAAGGACTAGAGTATTATACAATTCTAAGGTAAAAAATCAATGATTATCTCCCTGTTAGCTCAATTAGGTGATCTAGAAACTCACTGTAGTTTGAACCAACGGAATCAAGACTTGAAGGATATATTGATTCTTCATGCAGTGCAGGAAGTGCATTTGTCTCAAGTAGAAAAACTCCTCTGGTCGGATGGACGATGAAATCAGAGTTTGAATAATGTTTTAAGTCTAAAATCTCATGTGCCAATGAAGCTACTCTTGATAGCTCAGACTTCTCGTCTTCAGTGAATGACCCAGGGCAACTTTTTCTTATATCTCCGGTGTACTTACTTTCATAACTAAAAACTGCACCAGTTTTTTCAATTTCAACAGGCATTAGAGGATATGTGTCATGTCCTCTAAAACTTTCAATGACTCCTACACTGGCTTCTTTACCTCTAATGTATTCTTCAATTATCAATTTATCATTATCAATTAGAAGTTCTTTTATTCCAGTCAGCAACGAATCAAAATCATATGCGAAATGTATTCCAAGTGATGATCCACTATTAACTGGTTTTAATATTACAGGAAGAGGCATACTTCTAAACACCTCCACTGCCATTACTTCAGGGTTCATACCTGGGAGGTTGTTTAGCTGCTTTGCATAGGGAGTTTGAATTCCGTGTTCAGAAAATAGTTTTTTAGATTGAGTCTTATTTAGTGAAAGTCCATTGGCAAGAGCTCCTGATCCTGTGTATCTTATATCAAAAGACTCCAGAAATCTTTGAATTTTACTACACTCGCCGTGCAGTGCATTGAAAACCATAAGAGCTTCGCTAAAAGCTTCTTTGGCTACTACTCTGTTTCCATTCTTGAACCAATTCCCTTCTCTATCCAATACAATATCATCCACATGATACTTTTGATCAAGTGCTTTTAGAACATATCCCCCAGATTTGAGAGATATGTCATGTAAATTATCAGTACCACCCCTGAGTACAGCGATTTTATTACGCAACATATGAATATATGATACCAGATTATTTAAGTTTCTTCCTGTGAGTTTTACGATAGAAAGAAATTGCAAACCTATGAGCTTCACTGTTAGCTATTAGGACATCCCTCTCATGCTTCCCTATAACTCCTAAAAACTTCTCAGGCTTATGTTTATCATTCTTTACAACAGATACAACTGGTATATTAAATTCGTTTTCTTTCAAGACCTTTAGAGCTCTATTTCTTTGACCAACACCACCATCGACAACTATTAGGTTAGGATATGGCCATTCCGGATGTTTCAGCCTTCTTCTAAGAATCTCTTCAAGAGCCCCAACATCATCTCCTTTTTTAGCTTTCCTTAGGATGAACTTCCTGTAGTCGGATTTTTTAACCTCACTATCTTCAACCACGGTCATTACTCCAACGGAACTAGTTCCTTGCAGATGAGCTACATCATAGCTTTCGATTCTGAAATCAATACTGGCTTTTATATTCTCATCTTTGATTAGGGAGACATCTCTAATGTGGTTTAAGGCAAAGATTTTTCTTTTTAAAGAAGAGGCTTTTTCAAATTCCTTCTCTTTGGCAAGAGTCATCATTTCTTTTTCAAGACTTTGAATTATCTTTTTCTTTTTACCTTGAAAGAAAAGTTTTATATGTCGTATATTATTTAAATATTCTTTCTTTGTTATCTCACCTGGCTCGAATCCAATTTGTTCGTACAATTTGGAAGACTTCTTCTCTCCATAGAAAGGAAAAATCTTCCTGACAATTTTCAAGGCTTCTTCTAATTGTGTTTTGGAAGAGAAAGGTCCGAAGATTGCTAAATACTTTTTATCTTCAAACTCCATGTTTCTTTCTCTTTTCACCACAACTTTAGGAAGGTCATCTTTTGTGATGAGAACATAGTTAAAACTTTTGTTGTCTTTCTCTATCGAATTATATTTTGGTTGGTGCTTCTTTATCAGTTCCGCTTCTAGTATTAAAGCTTCTAGAACAGAATCGGTTTCCTGAACTTCTATATCGTTTGATATTGTAACCATATCTACAATCCTAGAACTTCTAGTGTTTATGAGGTCATTTGCGAAATAGCTCTTGGTTCTATCCTTAAGAGATGTGGCCTTACCTATGTATAGTATTTCTTTATCTTTTTTAAAGAAATACACACCTGGAGAATCAGGTAATTTTTTGTTTTTTAAGTAGGATAGTTCCATATGTTCTTTATATCACAAGAATAGATAATCTTGCAATTTTTATATATTGTGGTATAGTACATACAGATGAAAAGATATCCAGTAATAGTGAGCAAAGGTCAACTTCTTTATAGGAGTCCAGATTGTAACAAGACTGTTGCAGTTTTGATCCTACATGCATTAGTGATACTTGCCTTCGTGCCACTATCTTCAAAATTCTCACCAAACCAGAAGGAATTGAAACCAGCTACCCCACCACCCGTCAAGGTGGTGGAAGAAGCTAAAATAACTTCTGTGTCGAGGTAAAGATTTATATCTTTACCTAGAAACCACTCGTCACTTTGTGCACGAGTGGTTTTCTCTTTTATTTCTTTAAATACTTCTTCAAGTAATTTCCAGTGTACGACTCCTTAACTTGAGCAACTTGTTCAGGTGTTCCCTTTGCTACGATGTTTCCACCCTTTTCTCCCCCTTCAGGTCCGATATCTATAACATAATCAGCAGACTTGATAATATCCATACTGTGCTCGATGATAATTACAGTATTTCCCTTATCAACCAGTTTCTGAAGAATTTCGATAAGTTTAATAACGTCCTCGTAGTGTAAACCAATTGTTGGTTCATCTAAGATATACACTGTTTTTTGTAAGTGAGATCTATACAACTCTGATGATATTTTAACTCTCTGTGCCTCTCCACCTGAAAGTGTAGTTGCTGATTGTCCAAGCTCCAGATATCCAAGACCCACTTCGTTTAGAGTTTTCAGTCTGTCTGAGATTGATGGTATATCGATAAAGAATTTAAGTGCGTCTTCAACTGTCATATTCAAAACATCATGAATATTTTTATTTTTGTACTTAACCTCCAAAGTTTCTTTCATAAATCTCTTTCCCATACAAACTTCACAAGGAACATATACAGTTGGAAGAAAGTGCATTTCAACAGCTATCTGTCCGTTTCCTTGGCAAGCTTCACATCTTCCACCTTTAACATTGAAAGAGAACCTTCCAGATTTCCATCCTCTGTATCTTGCTTCTTCAGTTTCAGCAAACATATCTCTGATATGTGTCCACGCTCCAGTATATGTAGCAGGGTTTGATCTAGGAGTTCTACCGATAGCCGATTGATTTATAAGGATTGACCTCCCAGCGTACTCAGTACCGGTAAATTCTTTACAGTTATACAGATCATTAGTTCTGTATTTTCTATCGAATCGAGCTCTAAGGTTTTTGTTTAAGATCTCGTATACAAAAGATGACTTTCCAGATCCAGATACTCCAGTAACAGCTACCAGTTTACCGAGAGGAATATCAACATTCATATTTTTTATATTAAAAATATTTCCACCCTTAATTCTAATCTTTCCTTTATTTTCATCCCTTCTTTTCTTTGGGATAGGGATCACCTTATCACCTCGAAGATAATCTAGTGTTACAGACCCTGAAGGATTTGTTTTTGCTGTAAGGAGTTTTTCTAATTCCCCAGCCACTACAACTTCCCCGCCATGATTTCCAGCTCCTGGTCCAATATCAACAATATAGTCTGATGCGAAGATAGTATCTTCGTCATGTTCCACTACTATTATAGTATTTCCTAAATCACGAAGCTCAAGAAGAGTTTTGATCAGCCGATCATTATCTCTCGAGTGTAAACCAATTGTTGGTTCATCAAGTACATAAAGTGCACCAACCAAACCTGATCCTAGTTGACTAGCTAATCTAATTCTTTGAGCTTCTCCACCAGAGAGAGTGTGAGCCTTTCTGTTTAGTCCTAGGTATTCAATACCAACATTATCCATGAAGTTAAGTCTGGCTTCTATTTCTTTTATAACAACTTTTGCAATTTCTTTCTCCACTTTAGAAAGTTTTAGTTTTGAGAAAAACATAAGAGCCTTACTAATAGACATAGCCGAAAGAAGTACTATATTGATCTTCTCTTTAGAATCTCCTAAATACACACTAAGTGCTTCAGCTCTTAATCTATCTCCATTACACTTCTTACAAACTTCATCCCCAAAGAAATGTCTTGTTCCAAGACCATTACATTCATCACATGCTCCGTGAGGTGAGTTAAATGAGAACAGTCTTGGTTCTATTTCTGGAAATGAGAACCCATCGTATGGACACATGAATTTAGATGACATTAGTTTCTCTTCCTCAAAAGCTACTATCTTAATCAAGCCTTCTGTTTCATCAAGGGTTTTTTCGATAGCTTCACTCAGTCTTTCTTTTGTATCATCACTTCCTGATTTTACCTCACTAACAAAAAACTCATCGATGAGGATATCAATATCGTGTTTTTTATTCTTAGCAAGTTCTATCCTGTCCCGTAGTTTTATTTCTTTTCCATCAATTCTTGCTTTCTCATATCCTTTTCCAAGATAGTCGTATAGTAACTGATAGTATTCCCCCTTTCTTCCAACAACTACAGGAGCAAATATTTTTACTTTCAAATCGTTTATCTTTACACCCATAACATCCTTATCAATTTTTTTTGTATCAATATCCTTCACTGCCTTTATGACAGTCCGCAGAATTTCCTCATTAGATAGTTTTTTTATCTCTCTCCCGCACTCTAAACAGTGAGGCTTACCAACTCTGGCAAAAAGTATTCGAAGGTAATCATATATTTCTGTAATAGTGGCAACTGTTGATCTAGGGTTATTTGATCTTGATTTCTGATCTATTGAAATGGCAGGGGAAAGACCTGTGATCTCATCAACATCAGGTTTTTGCATTTGTTTAAGGAATTGTCTGGCATATGCAGAAAGAGATTCAACATATCTTCTTTGTCCTTCAGCGAAGATAGTATCAAAAGCTAATGATGATTTTCCAGATCCAGATAGACCAGTGAAAACTACCATTTTGTCTCGTGGCATTTCTAAGTCTATATTCTTTAGATTATGGGTTCTTGCGCCCTTAACCACTATTTTGTCTTTGTCTTCTTTTTTACTTTCCATAGAGTATTCCCTATGCATGGTGGCACAGAGTTTAATTATCTTATATGTAGAGGACATCTTAGCAGAAAAGTCAAAGCCCCGCCACTAATGTGACGGGGCTGAAATATTATCGTGTAACTAACCTTTAGGCAGCTACATCTGTTTTAAAACCAAGAACTTTTTTTGCTTGAAGAAAAGTCTCGTCTGCTTTTCCCTCAGAAGAAATTTGAAAAATCTTATAACCTATTTTTCTTAAATTTTCTCTAATTCCTTTAATCTCTTCTTTGTAGAATGTGAGAGCTTTTGTAGTCGCTTCTACAGAAAGATCATTTCTTCTTTTTCTGCTGCGATCATTCATAATTCGATCGAAACATTCTTTTTCATTCAAAGCCACCTCGATGATAGCCACATTCGAACATCCAAGCTCTTCTTCACCAAAACTAATATGTTTAAGTAAATTTGTCAGCTCTGAGGCTTGATTCTCATTTCTCGGAAAACCTTCTAGAGCAAGTCCTCCGTATTTTGCATCTCTAACTTTTGTCAGAATATCATCTTTAGTGATTTTCATGGTGACATTATCCGGGATGAGAATCCTTTTGGATAATCCTTCTGAATATTCATCCCTAAATTTTTCGCATTTTTTTAACTTTTCTCTGCAAATATCACCCACACCTGCGTGGTAGAAACTAGAAAGAGAAGCTATCTTTTTAGCAAGGCTACTCTTACCAGAACCTACAGGTCCAATCACTACAATCCCACTATACTTCATTGTGTTTTCTCCTTTATTTTTGGTTTTTATCTAAATGAACTAACGATCAATCAACTCATAATATATACCTCTCACAAAAAAATTCAACTATTTCTTTCTCATCTCCTCCAGAATCTTTATCTCATCACGAAGTATAGCTGCTGTTTCAAAATCTAATATCTTCACAGATCCCTCCATTTGTTTTTCTTTTTGTCGTATTAATTTATCTGGATTCTTTTTAAGTAGTTTAGCGTCTATCTTTAATAGCCTACTAACAGTCTTCTCATGATCTGTTTGCATTGTTTCAGTAATATCTCTAATCGCTTTTGAAATAGTTTTAGGAGTAATTCCATGTTTCTCATTATATTCCATCTGAATACCTCGTCTTCTATTTGTTTCGTCTATCGCGTACTCCATTGCTTTTGTCATTCCATCCGCATACAGAATTACACGCCCTTCAACGTTTCTAGCAGCTCTACCGATTGTTTGTATAAGTGCGGTTTCTGATCTAAGAAAACCTGCTTTGTCTGCATCTAGTATTCCAATCAATGTAACTTCTGGCATATCTAAACCTTCTCGGAGTAAGTTAACTCCTACTAATATATCAAACTCTCCTTTTCTAAAAGCTGAAATTATTTCAACTCTTTCAATGGTTTTAATATCACTGTGTATATATTTTGCTTTTATTCCTTTCTCATCCAAATATTCAGAAAGATCCTCTGCCATTTTCTTTGTAAGTGTCGTCGCAAGTACTCGACCACCTTTTTTGATCTCCTTTAGAGACTGTGTTATGAAATCATTTACTTGTCCTTTGTAACTACCTTTTTCAGTTATTGGTTTTACCTCGAGTTTTGGATCAAGTAATCCTGTTGGTCTGATAATTTGTCGCGCGATACTTGTACTAACTTCCCCTTCGTATTTACCTGGTGTAGCTGATGTATATATTGTTTGACCAATTCTTTTTTGAAACTCATCAAATTTCAGAGGTCTGTTGTCTTTAGCACTTGGAAGTCTGAAGCCGTGTTCAACCAAAGTTTGTTTTCTTGAAGCATCTCCTGCATACATTCCGTTTAATTGTGGAACTGTTACGTGAGATTCATCTATTACGGTAAGAAAATCAGGTGACCCATCCTTCTTATGTGGAAAATATTCTAAAAGTGTACTTGGGGCTTCTCCAGCTTTTGCTCTAGAGAAATGTCTTGAGTAGTTCTCAATTCCATTACAATATCCAACCTCTTTTATTAGAGCTAGATCATAACTTGTTCTTCTTTTCAGTCTTTCTGCTTCCAAAAGCTTTCCTTCCTTTTCAAAAGTCTTCAATTGTTCTTTCAATTCACTTTGGATTGTTTTTACAGCTGCCTTCTTATCTTCCTCATCAGTGATGAAATGCTTAGCTGGGAATATGAAAGTAGTTTCCAATTCCTCTATAATTGTTCTATTAACTGCATCTATCTTTGTGATACTTGAAATTGTATCTCCTTCAAAGATAAAACGAAGGATAAATCTTTCAGACACAGGCATTACTTCAATTGAATTTCCAATAGCTCTCAATGTCCCTGGATTTAGATCAGCATTAGTTCTTTGGAAGTGGATCCTAACAAGACTTCTAACAAACTCGCTTCGTGAAATCTTTTCTCCTTTCTTTACCTTTAGGTTTACCTTCTCGTATTGCTCTGGTGAACCAAGACCATATATACAAGAAACAGAAGCGACGATAATAACATCCTTTCTTGAGAGAAGAGCTTGAGTTGAAGCATGTCTTAATCTGTCTATTTCTTCATTGATCTGTGCCTCTTTCTCTATATATGTATCAGTCACAGGCATATATGCCTCTGGTTGATAGTAATCATAGTATGAGACAAAGTAATGCACGGCATTATCAGGAAAAAATTCCGTATACTCTTGAGCTAGCTGAGCAGCTAAAGTTTTGTTGTGTGCGATGACAAGTGTTGGTTTTCCAACCTTTTCTATTATATTCGCCGCTGTATATGTCTTACCACTCCCGGTAACACCTAAAAGGGTGACATGGTCTTCACCATTCTCAATACCTTTCATCAGGGTTTTGATGGCCGTTGGCTGATCTCCAGAAGGAGAATATGGGGCTTTTAGTTTGAATTTCATCAGTTTAAAGTACCATTGAAATTACATTATGGAAAGGCTAAACTCCTAACTTTTCAAATTTACCATCATGTTCTGCTATTTTCTCATGATGGTGAGCCACAAGTTCAGATATTCCTTTTGTGTTATCTCTAAATTCTTCTATTAAGGCACCTGTATGCCTATGGAACATTTCTATTACCTCATCGAAACGTTTGTCTACATCACTAAAACATAGATCTATATCGTCAAACTTTTTGTCTACATAATCAAAACGTTTATCTACATCACTAAAACGTTTGTCTACATCATCAAAACGTTTGTCTACATCACTAAAACGTAGATCTATATCACTAAAACATAGATCTATATCGTCAAACTTTTTGTCTACACGTAAAAACTTTCCACCCATGTATCTTTTCAAGTATTCTTTTGTCACATAGTCATTCTTCATTACCCACATCATATCATATGGGCATGAAGTACTTTTCAACATAAAATAAAGGGACCTTAAAGATATTCTTTCAAAAATTCATCCCTATACTCCTCAAAACTATCATCTAAGATACTTTGCCTGATATCTTTCACAAGATTCACTATGAAGTACAAGTTATGTATTGAAGCCAGTGTTCCACTCAACATTTCTTTGGCCTTAAATAAATGATTCAGATATGATTTTGTGTAACCCTTACAGGTGTAACATCCACAGTTATCAATCGGGGTGAAATCTTCGATAAACTTCTCATTATTTAAATTAATCTTTCCTTTCTTTGTATACACCTGACCGTTCCTAGCAATCCTCGTTGCGGCTACACAATCAAAAAGATCACACCCTCGTTCAATAGCCATGAAGAAATCTTCCGGTTCACCAATCCCTAATAGGTGTCTTGGTTTTTCTTCAGGTAAAACCTCATTCACCCATTCTACTGCAGTAGACATATCTTCTTTTACAAAACTTCCTCCAATACCGTATCCATCAAAATCCATCTCTCCTAAGAATTTAGCACTTTCTTTACGTAAGTCTTCATGGCGTCCTCCTTGAACAACACCGAACAAAGCTTGTCTTTTTGAGTTCTCTTTTGACTTATGAAAGTCCAAAGATTCTTTAGCCCATCTATGTGTCCTGTCCAATGCTCGTCCTTGATAGTGTTTTGATTCGGCAGGAGATGTACACTCATCAAAAGCAAATATTATATCAGCTCCAAGGTTGTGTTGAATCTCAATAGATTTAGATGGGGTGAAGTAGTGTGCTGACCCATCAATATGTGATCTGAAGGTTACTCCCTTCTCATCAATCTTCGCAGGTTTAAAATGCTTTGAAATTTCTCTACCATCTCCGTCATTATTCAGAGGAGCATTTAATTGTAGTTCCACTTCCCCTTTAGCTATCTTTGTAACTTGATGTCCAAAAGCTGCTCCAAGTGAAAATACTTGAAACCCTCCGGAATCGGTCATTAGTGGTTTGTCCCAATTCATATACTTATGCAACCCTCCACCTTTAGCTACTACTTCGTCTCCTGGTTGAAGATATAGGTGATATGTATTTGAGAGTGTTACTTCAGCACCAAGACCTTCCAACATTTCCGGTGTTAAGCCTTTTAGTGTTCCTTTTGTAGCAACAGGAACAAAAGCAGGAGTGTGTATCTTTCCGTGAAGTGTTTCAATTACACCAGCACGCATGAGTTTGCCTGTCTTCTTTACAATATTAAATTCTATTGGCTTTTCCATGTAAGTAGCATACTGACTAGTGTATTAAAATCAAGGACTTTGTTACAATGTTCGTAATGAAACAAGAAAGACCTCAGAAATATAAACACCCAAAACCTCTAACTTTTAGTGAGTTGGACAAGGATATCCAAGAAAGAGTTGAAAGGATAAACGATGAGTTCAAAAGAGGTTTTGATTTCTTAAAGAAAAATGAAAGATCCGTAACATTCTTTGGATCAGCAAGAACAAGAGAAACCGAAGAAGACTACATACGCGCAATGAGGATAGCTAGGAGAGTATCTAACGAACTTGGCTACGCAGTTGTAACAGGTGGTGGTCCTGGTATCATGCAAGCGGCAAACTGTGGCGCTGCAGATGGAAAATCTGTTGGACTGACAATAAAGTTACCTAGCGAACAATATACTAACTCATGTGTAACTGATCATATGGACTTTTACTATTTCTTTAGTAGAAAAGTATGTCTTTCATTTGCTGCTGAAGCATATGTATATTTCCCAGGAGGTTTTGGAACACTAGATGAGTTGTTCGAAATACTAACTCTAGTTCAAACAAACAAGATTGAGCGATTACCTATCATTTTAGTTGGTGAAAAATATTGGAAACCTCTAGACAAGTTTATACGTAAGCAACTACTTAAAGGTGAGAAAATAGATGAAAAAGATACTGATCTGTACACAATCACTGATGATGAGAACAAGATACTGGAGATGATTAAGTACGCACCTATACGAAGATTTTAATTGACTTTTGTGTGTTTTGTGATATAATATATAAAGGAGTGAGACAAAACGTCTTGCGATATAAACTTTAAAAAGGAGAACCGCATTATGAAGAAGAACACCGCCGCATTATTGTTATTGATAGGAGCTGGAATCATCTTAGCTATTTCAGGAAATAACGCAGTTCCTGAAATAGATAATGTACTCATGTTCAAGGAATACTCGAACATGAATCAACTATCTACATGGTTCTTCAGAGCCATGTCTGCGATGTTAGTACTAGCGTCACTATTAATATTCTTCTCTCCAAAAAGTAGAATATAACACCCACAGAGAACACCCTTCTACCGAGGGTGTTTTTTTATTTTTGCTTCACAACAACTTGTGGGAATGGGATCTCAATTCCTTCTTTATCAAAAGCATTCTTTAGTCTCTTTCTAAGTTCTCCAGACACCTCCCACTGTCTTTGAGGTTTTGTTTCACCTAATATTTTTATCATCACAGAAGAGTCTGCGAGCTCATTAACCCTAAGGAACTTAGGAGCTTTTGTGATCTTGTCAGAAAACTCTGGGTCTTTGGCAAGCTCTTCTCCTACTTTGTTTACTACTTTCTCCACATGATCTATATCAGCATCATACGACACACCAATATCCATATTAACTCTAGAGAAAATCTTTGACTTATTAGAGACAGTACTAATTTCACCGTGAGGTACATAGTGCAGTGTTCCATCTAAGTCTCGAATTACAGTAACTCGTAAAGATACATCTTCAACTGTTCCACCTTTACCACCAATATCAATTGTATCTCCAACTCTGTATTGATTCTCAAGAATAATAAAAAGTCCTGTAACAATATCTCGTATCAAATACTGTGCCCCAAAACCAACAGCAAGACCTATAACCCCAGCTCCAGCTATTAGAGGTGCTATATCTATACCGAACTCTGAGATAATCATTAGCGTCACAACTAACCAAAGTATCACACTGAATGTACCGTTGAATATTTGGATAATAGTTTCCTCTCTTTTCTCCTCAGCTTCTTGTGATATGTGCATGTCAGAACGAATTAACTTTCTGGTTAATTTGTCGATAAAGAAGTTAGCTACTTTCTTTAGAATAATTCCTACCAAAAGTATAGCTAGTATTTTAAGTCCATGTTCATTGAACCATGGCTCCAATGTTTTAATGATGTTCTCCATAAATAATATTTAGTTTAATATCACTACAATATACCAATATCTTTAAATATTAAAATAGAACCTTCGTTGTACTAAATTTGCATGTATAGTAAACTTTACATTAATTACTCGTAACTAAAAGACTTATGACAAAGAAAATAATTTTAATAATAGTCTTAATACTAGCTATCATGGGAATATCAAAATTAACGGGAGGCAGTGAAGATATAAATGACGGTCCTAATAAAAACTCTCAACAAGCTTTTTTGGATATTAATTTGAAAACCAATACTTCAATATCTTCAATACCTCTTGAAGAAGTTTTAGGTGGTGGTCCTCCAAAAGATGGGATCCCTGCAATCATAGAACCTAAATTTATACCAGTCGCTGATGCAATAGAAGTTGAGGAAGGTGAAAGATTTGGAATTTCTGTAACCGTTGGAGAAACTTCTAGATTCTATCCATACAGTATTTTAGTTTGGCATGAGATTGTAAACGATGTTATTGAAGAACAAGATGTCTTAGTAACATTCTGTCCTCTTTGTGGATCAGGAATTGTATTTGATTCTACTGGAAAAACTTTTGGTGTATCAGGAAAACTATGGCAATCAAATCTCCTAATGTACGATCACGAAACAGAAACTCTTTGGTCACAAAGTATTGGTACAGCAGTGGTTGGTGAAAAGACAGGTGAAAAACTTGATATATTTCCGTCACAACTCATCTCATTCGATGAGTTCAGTGAGAAGCACCCCGATGGTGAGGTTTTGAGTAGAGATACAGGACATAAAAGAGATTACACTGTATATCCTTATGGAGATTACGATACAAATGAAAACCTAATCTTCCCTGTTACAGTGAATGATAATAGGTTTGCTACGAAAGAAATTATGTACATTGTTGGTATTGGAAACAAATCAGTTGCTTTCAAAAGGTCTGATCTAATTTCAGAAGGTACAGCTGTAGTAGATGTTGATGGACAAAATATTACAGCTTCTGTAGATGGTAGTGAGATTGAGGTGAAAGATACTGAAGGAAATATAATTCCTGGATATCATGAAATGTGGTTCTCGTGGGCAACACATCATCAAGAGGATGGGGTGGTTTGGAGTAGGTAGAAATTGATTTTAACCTTTTAATTTAGGACAATTCAACACTCTCTTCCAACCGGAAGCAGGAGGAGAATTTACTGTAACAGTCCCTTCTCTACCTGGATGTATCTCATATGGTAAAAATCTTAAAGAAGCTAAAGAAATGATTAGTGAGACTATTGAATCGATGACTGATGGAGAGATTCCAATCGACTCAGAACTATTTGTTAGTAATATTTCTGTAA
>JBLINH010000002.1:0-54640 GCA_047639165.1 Minisyncoccia bacterium
GTTTTTTGAAGAAGCTGTCGAGACACCCGTGGACCATTCCGAGGATCGTTGAAATGACACATTCTACTATCTCCAGAAACCCTTATGGGGCTTGGTATAGAAATTTCCGAGACCGAACAGGCCAGCAAGTTTGAGTGTAGTTCGGAGTCCGAGGTGCATTATAAATTAAAATTATGTCCAAGAAGTTAGAAAACAAAGAAATACCTTCAACAGATATCTCTAAACATAAAATAGAAGGCTCAACCCTTAAGCCTCCTTTTAGACAGCTTACTGGAATGAGTCCTTCTTCATGGAAAGATGATAGGTTGCCAGAAATGCTCTGGGCGGTGGTATTAATTGGAAATCTAAAAAGAGAAGAAGCTCTCGATGTTTTTCGAAAAGTTTCTATATATGTAAGTAAGAAACCTGAATTATCAGATGTTACTCATACAGGAATAGCTGGTTGGTCGAAAAAAAATAGGCTTGGTCTCGTAAATTTACTTAAAGAATCTCATCCTAATGCAGGAAAAGTTTTACAGTCTCTGGTGATATTTCCTCAACTCCCTGGTCACAGTGAATGGCTTGAAGTTTTGGGTAACCCAAGTGACGAAGGAGAAATGGCAGATTTTCTTTCAAAAGGAGTGGTTGCGACTTTATGGCATCAATCACAAGAAGCGACGGATTGTAGGTGGGTTAGGTTCTTGTGTGAGATGAAGTTTTCTAGTCAGATTGGGGGAATTGATGAAACCTTAAGGGGTGTATTTGAATATCCAAATTATGGAGATTTAAGACATGTCCGACCATTTATACGTGCTTCAGAAATTGGAATGAATATGCGAGATGAGGGCAAGAAGAATGAGTGGCCAGAAAATTTCTGGAAAGCTTGCATAAACTCAACTCTTTGTGCACCTTTGCCTAGACAAGAACAGCGAAAAGATAAAATTAGGGTTTGCCATGATCAGGTGAATAAAGTAAGGCATTTGCTTCTTTTACACTATATGAAGACAGATGAATCTTCTGCTATTGAGTCAAGACACGATTCTATTTTTGGTTTTGGTTTCTACACATTGAGATTGCTCGATGAGGTGGTTGCAACAAATCTTTCTCGCGGGGCAATCGGAAGAATTGTCCTTAGATCTTTTGTCGAGTCTTATATAACATTGGTCTACTTAATAAAGAAAGACGACCCATCATTGTGGGATGATTTTAGAAATTATGGCATCGGTAAGATGAAGCTAAGTTACTTAAAGGCTCGGAATTCAAAAGATAAGCCATCATTTATTGATGAAGAGTTTCTGAAACAAATTACAAACGAAGACAGGTCAGAAGAATTTTCTGATATTGAGATTGGTCATTGGACAAGTCTTGACTTAAGAAAAATGAGTAAAGAAGTGGGATGTAAAGATCTCTACGATGCTTATTATGATTGGACATCTTCCTTTTCACATGGAAATTGGGGAGCAATCCGTGAATCAAGTTTTGTTATGTGTGCAAACCCCTTACACCGCTTACACACTATTCCCTCAGTCAGTTTGCATCCATTACCTGGTGTATTAAAAGACGTTGTAAAGGTGACAAATCTTATTCTGAATCTAATTGAATCCCAGTACCCCGATTTCAAGTGTCAAATAACTGACGATCCAAAATCAGAAAAAATACCGTGGTGGAAAGAAATATACAATAGATTTCGTTACCGCAGTAAACAAAAGCTTTTTAACTTTATAATCCGAGGTAAGTAACTATTCCGAGGTGCGTCAAAATGTTAGAATTTATTTCATTAAAAAAGCCTTACGGGGCCTGGTATGAAAATATCCGAGACCGAACAGGTCAGCATGCAGAGGGGTATCTACCTAGATACCTAAAATTCAATAAAGCACCGAATTGCAAACCACTTGCACTATTTTTCCTATTTGATATATTATGCAAGGTGTTTGCATAATATGAGAACAAATATATACAAAGACAAAATAATAAAACTACTTAAGACAAAACATCTCTTAAGTATTTCTGATATACATAAGCAAATATCAGATGCAGATTACTCGACTGTGTACAGAAATGTAGAGCAACTAATAAGTCATGGAGATATTAAAAAGGTTGTTATCGACAAAGATAAAATAATGTACGAAGTTAATAATGTAGAAAGTCAGCATGACCATTTTGTCTGTACCGAGTGTGGTTCTATCGATGAGTTAGATAGACCTGTCTTAAAATCTTTAAAAAGCTATGTAATTACAGATATCCTCGTAAGAGGACTTTGTCATAATTGTAATTAATAATAATTAACAAATAATATGTTTTCAATTTACCTATATTCTTTACTCAGTGTTATTATCGTTAGTCTGGTATCCCTTGTGGGAGTTTTTACTTTATCTCTAAAGGAAAAAGTGTTGAGGAAGTATGTATTTCTTCTTGTCAGCTTAGCTGTAGGAGCACTTTTAGGAGATGCTTTCATACACCTTATCCCAGAATCTTTTGAAGTTATTGGAAATGGGACTCATGTATCTCTTGCGGTAATTGCTGGAATTCTTATATTTTTTATACTTGAGAAATTTTTACATTGGCATCACCACCAAATAGGTCCCGAAGAATCAGAAGTTAAAAAAATCCATCCTGTTGGACACATGATATTAATCTCTGATGGAGTTCATAATTTTATTGATGGTCTTATAATTGGTGTTAGTTATTTGGTGAGTATTGAGGTTGGTATTGCAACAACCATTGCTGTTATCTTGCATGAGATACCACAGGAAATAAGTGACTTTGGAGTTCTTCTTCATGCTGGATATTCAAAAACTAAGGCACTTTGGATTAACTTCCTGTCTGCGTTACTTGCTGTTTTAGGAGCAGTAGTTGCTCTTGTGGCTGGAAGTTCTAGTGAAGTGCTGACTGTATGGCTCCTTCCTGTTGCCGCGGGTGGTTTTATCTACATTGCACTCAGTGACCTTATTCCAGAGATGCATAAAACTAAACATATAAAATATTCAATTCTTCAAGTTGTTGCGGTGCTAGTGGGTATTGTGGCCATGCTGTTGTTACTTAACTTGGAATAAAAAACTATAATTAACTTCATGTCCAACGTATTAAAAACTTTTATAGTAATCGTCTTGTTTCTGTCCATTGCACCTATTTTTGCATCGGCGCAAGTTCTCCATAACGATTTTCAGGGCACATTCCATGGCAAAGTTATAGAAGTGTTGGATGAAGAGATGCGTGAGATCCCTGGCACTGATACAGAACACTTATTCCAGACAATAGAGTTTAAGGTCTTGGATGGTCCTCAAGAGGGTGAGGTTATAACTATTGAAAACGATTATCTTGAGTTAGACAAGGGAGATAAGTTTTATTTTAATTACAATATATACATTGATGGTAGAGAGAGTTACGGAATTGTAAATATAGATCGTAAAGGTCCTCTTATATTTCTTGTCTTTATATTCATTGCAATTATTATTGCTTTTGGGAGATGGCAAGGAGTAAGATCACTCATTGCTTTGGCTGGTAGTTTCTTAGCAATTATATTTATACTACTTCCTGGAATACTTAATGGGTGGAATCCATTACTTGCAAGCTTTTTAGTCGCCGGAGCAATTTTGTTTTTAGCTATATTTTTTACACACGGTTTTAATCGTGAGTCTCTTGTTGCATACGGAGGAACAATGATTGCTGTTGTATTGGCAGGACTCTTTGCAGTCTTCGCAGTGCATATAACTGATCTCTCTGGTTTTGCTTCTGATGAAAGTATATATCTTAACTTCAATACTGGTGGAACTCTGAACTTTACAGCTCTCTTGCTTGGAGCGTTTATTATTGGTTTTCTTGGAGTTCTTGATGATATTGCGGTTACTCAATCTGCCGTTGTATCAGAGTTGTTTAATAGTAATCCTGAAATGAGTAGAAGAGAGGTGTATAAACGAGCTATGCGAGTTGGACGTGAGCACGTGGGCGCGTTAGTAAATACACTTGTTCTTGCTTATACAGGAGCAGCCTTACCACTCCTTCTGTATTTCAAACTAGGATCTGCGAGTTTTACAACTACCGTTAATCTTGAGATATTTGCTACAGAGATCGTACGAATAATTGTTGGTAGTACTGGTTTAATTTTAACTGTACCAATTGTGACATTCTTGGCGGTTAAGTATTTGAAGGGTTATAAATCTAAGCATGGTCATTCACATGTGCACCATTAATTAGTATTTTATCTTTTAAACAAATTTTACTTTTAATATTTTATAATACCTCTAGTTTTTCTAGCACCGGTCCATTTTTGAGTAGATATTTTAAATAATTCCTTACATTAATATCCTTGGTTTTAATTTCTTTTGTCTCACCACTAGTAACCTCCTGAAACTTTCAAAATCTTTCAATTTCATTTTCTTCTGATGTTTAGTTTTTTTCTGTGCAGATATTCCAGAGCCACACGATCCACATTCCATAATTCTAGTGAATGCAAATTCTTTTGATCCTCAGGAGAAGTCATGTTCAGTTCGATCTCGAATAGGGGAAACCAACGACTCTGGTGGTGGAGGGTTCACTTTTTAATACTTATTTATTTAGTCCTTTGCTAGTGTTAATGCCAATTACTTAGACCTATTTTTTCTTTCCATTTTATCCGTATTTCAGTTATAATTCCTACTAATATGAAACAGCAAAGAACATACTTAAAAGACTTAAAAGACCATTTAGAAAAAGAGGTTGTTATTAAAGGTTGGATTGATGTTAGAAGAGACCAAGGAAAGCTTATTTTCTTGGATTTTAGAGATGTGACAGGGAAGGCTCAGGGTGTAATTTTACCAAATGCCACAGAAGCAGGTGAGGTTGGTAGTACTGTTAGACCAGAATGGGTTGTAGAAGTGAGAGGAAAAGTTAACCCTAGACCAGAAAGGAACGTTCAAGCAGACAAACAAAACGGTGATATCGAAATAGAAATACTAGACATAACAGTTTTGAACGAAGCGACTACTCCTCCTTTTGATATTTCGACTGATGGAAAAGAGATAAACGAAGAGACTCGATTGGAAAACCGATATATCGATCTCCGAAGGGACAGAATGCAAGAAAATTTCAAAAAAAGACACTTGTCTTCTCAGTTTGTTCGAGATTTTTTTACCAAAGAAAACTTTGTAGAAATTGAAACTCCTTATCTAACAAAATCAACTCCAGAAGGTTCTAGAGATTATGTTGTTCCTTCTAGAATTTATCCTGGTAAATTCTATGCACTTCCTCAGTCTCCACAACAATACAAACAAATTTTGATGTCAGCAGGTTTTGAAAAATATTTTCAAATAGCTCGTTGTTTCAGAGATGAAGACACAAGAGGTGATAGACAGCCAGAATTTACTCAAATTGACATGGAAATGAGCTTTGTTGATCAGGAAGAGGTAATGAACACAAACGAAAGAATGATTATTGAATTGGTTAAAGAGATTTATCCAGAGAAGAAGATTCAAGAAATTCCTTTCCCGAGAATTTCATATAAGGAGTCTATGGAAAAGTACGATTCAGATTGTCCTGATATTAGAGAAGACAAAAAAGACCCAAATTTGCTGGCCTTCTGTTGGGTTGTTGACTTCCCGTTTTTTGAAAAAACAGGTAATGGAGGTTGGACTTTTTCTCATAACCCCTTTTCTGCTCCGAAGCCAGAATTCATGGAAGACTTAATAAATAAGGATAAAATTGGGGAAATTGTAGCTGCCCAATACGATATTGTATTGAACGGTTTTGAGATTGGAGGCGGTGGAATTAGAAACCACAAACCAGAGTATCTACGGAAGACTTTTGAGATTATGGGGTATTCAGATGAAAGGATAGAAACGAACTTTGCTCATATGCTAAAAGCTCTTGGATCAGGAACTCCTCCACATGGAGGGCTAGCTTTTGGTTTTGATCGTATGATGATGATTTTGCAGAATGAACCAAATATTAGAGAGGTGATTGCTTTTGCAAAGACGGGAGAAGGAAGAGATGTAATGATGGAAGCCCCTTCTGAGATTTCAAAAGAACAACAGGATGAATTGGAGATTATTCTAAAAGAGAAAAATTAAAACGATAATGATAACAGTGGATAGTAGTGGGGTAGATGAAGATGTTCTATTGAGAAACACCTATATAGGTGTGTAGTTGACCAGATAAAATCTGGTAAGGAAAAGAATACTGTTGAGGAGGTTATAAAAGTTTAAAAATAATATGATTAAAGAAAAATATACAATAAAAGATTTTGGTCCACTTATAGTTATATTTTCTATCATCTTACTTTTTTCAATCGTAAGCAGTGGTAGTAATTGGATGGATGGAATGAGATTGTTCATGGGGGGATTCTTTTTAATATTCGGTGCTTTGAAACTTATCAAACTAAAAGCATTCGCTGATGCATATCAGATGTATGACATCATCGCTATGCGTTCAAAAGCATATGCGCATGTGTACCCATTCATTGAAGTGACGTTAGGTATTCTCTTTATTGCTAATGTTAAGCCGCTACTTACTAATTGGATCACTTTGGTAGTAATGCTGGTCAGTGCTGTTGGTGTATATATAAAGCTTCGTAAGAAAGAAAAAATAATGTGTGCTTGTTTAGGAACTGTGTTCAAGGTCCCTATGACGTGGGTAACTCTATTCGAAGACCTACTGATGGCCGTTATGGCGATAATTATGATAATAAACCTTAGTATTAAATAAAAAATATGAATAAACCAGTAATAGCTATGGTAGTAGTCACATTAGTAATTCTTTTAGGAGGAGTATGGCTCGTGGGGAGTCCTGAAGATTTAACTGATGATCCAAATAATCCAATACTGAGTACTAATGGAATTCATTACCACCCAGAAGTAGAAATCTACATATACGGGGAGAAACAAGATATTCCATCAGACATCGGATTAGTTGGAGGGCACAGTCCAGTACACACACATGATACTGATGGCATTATTCATCTTGAGTACGGTAGTGGAGTCGTTAGGGGTGATGATACTCGTCTTGGTAATTTTTTCGAGATATGGGGCAAAGAATTTAATAGTAATCAAATTTTAGATCACGTTTCTGGTTCAGACGGAACAGTAACTATGACAGTTAATAGTGAACTGAATACTGAGTTTGAGAACTACAGAATGAAAGATGGAGATAAGATAGAGATTAGATTTAATTAAGCTCTTCTATATACAATAACTACTTAATGTATTAACATATATATAATTATGTCTAACGATGATATTTACTCAGAACGGTTGAAAAAACTAGCATTACTAGAGGAGAAGGGTATTGACCCATATCCTGCACAGTCTTTTAGGACTCATGATAACGCTAGTTTTCTAGAATCTTTTAGTACTTTCTTTGATTCTCAAGAGAAAGTTGTTCTTGTTGGTAGGGTTATGTCACTTCGAGGACAAGGAGGAATTGTCTTCCTTGATATTTTTGATGGTACAGCTCGTACTCAAGCTCTTATAAAAAAAGATGATCTGGACGATGAAGTCTTTAACTTATTCGTAGATGCTGTTGGAGTTAGCGATTTCGTAGAAATAACAGGAACAGCTTTCACTACAAAGAGAGATGTTAATTCGTTACTTGCTACAGACTGGAGAATGCTTTCAAAGAGCTTAAGACAAGTTCCAGATGAATGGTTTGGTCTTAAAGATGACGATGAACGTTATAGAAAACGATATATAGATATTTTACTTAATCAAGAAACATCTGATCTTGTTAGGAAACGTTCAGTATTCTGGAATGCAGTTCGTACTTTTATGTTGGAACGTGATTTTGTGGAGGTTGAAACTCCTGTTCTTGAAACAAAAACTGGAGGAGCAGAAGCTAGACCTTTTGTTACACACCACAACGCTCTTGATATGGATGTCTTTCTAAGGATCTCTACAGAGTTGTGGCATAAGAAACTTATCGTTGGAGGAATTCCAAAAGTGTTTGAAATTGGTAGGGTCTTTAGAAACGAAGGAATGTCTAGTGAACATGCACAGGACTACACACACTTTGAATTTTACGAAGCATACAAAGATGACCGTGATGGTGTTCCAATGATTATTGATCTGTATCGTACTGTTGCTCAAAAAACATTTGGTACCCAACAATTTAAGATTGGAGAGTTTGATGTTGATCTATCTAAAGAATGGGGTAAGTATGATTTCAATAATCTAATGCAAGAGAACTACGGATTTGATCCTAGAGAAGTAGAGCTAGATGTGGTTAAAGAACAATTAGATAAGGAAGAAATTTCTTACGATTCTAGTCTTAATCTTGGGAGAGGAGTTGATCTACTTTGGAAAAAGATAAGAAAAACTATCGGTGGCCCAGCTATACTTACTGGAATCCCAGTTTACCTAGAACCTTTGGCTAAAAAGAACGGAGAAGATCCAAGAGTTGTTGATAGGTTCCAGATATTGTTAGGTGGGAGTGAAGTTGGAAAAGCTTTTAATGAGCTGAACAATCCAATAGACCAGCGTGAGCGTTTTGAAAAACAGCAAGCACTTCGTGATGCGGGAGATGATGAGGCACAGATGGCTGATTTTGAATATGTAGAGGCTATGGAATACGGAATGCCACCTATGTTTGGTTTCGGTGTGTCAGAGAGACTGTTTAGTTTCTTATCTAATAAGAGTATTAGAGAGACACAACTTTTCCCACTTATGCGACCGAAATAAAATAAAGTTTGAATCGTCAACAAGTATTACAGTAATTTAAATATAAAAATGAACACAAAAGAAATTAATCAGAAGATAACTTTTGAGAATACAGATCCACACTCAGTGTATGAGTTGCTTATGGATTCTAAAAAACATTCAGACTTTACTGGTGAGCCAGCAGATATTAGCCGTGAGGTGGACGGTAAATGTAATGCTTACGGAGATTGGATAGAAGCTATAAATGTAGAACTCATTCCAGATCAAAAAATCGTACAAAAGTGGCGTGGTGGAGATTGGTCTGATGATCATTATTCAGTCGCTACTTTTGAGTTTGAAAGTTTAGGAAATGATACTGTACTAACATTTACTCAAGCAGAAGTTCCTGAAGAAAACCACGATGACATCTCTCAAGGATGGCATGATCACTATTGGGACAAGATGAAATCAGCAATCAAGGGTTAGTTCAAAATAGGATATATACTTAAACTAACTTCAACATTCTACCGTGTTGAAGTTTTTTGTATTTCATTGACATTCATAACTTTTTATATAGACTGCTAATTAATAACTATCCATTTAAAAGATTGGGTGGTCCCGATCTTTAAAAACACAAGTGGAAAATCTATAACTAAAAAAGTATAAAGGATAACATTATGAGACAACAATTTGGAGCCCATTGGCTCATGTCACTAGGTATATTGAAACCTGGGCAAGGAAAACTTCTCATGAAGGCGGTTTCTGACGCTAAAGCGGAAAAGGCTTCTATTTTTGAGATTATTTGTGGAGTCCTCAATTTGATGCCTCCTGAAGAAACAGCAGATGCAATTATTGCAGGAGGGATGGAAGAAGTTTCTATGTGCAGATTCTTTCCCAGTGACGGTGATTGTAATCCGATTCTCGATAATAAATTGAAGAATAGCTCTCCTTCTATTATTGCGGTACAAGATGATTTCGCGACAATTCGTGTCCTACAAGACAGAGGAATCGTTGTGAATCATTATGTCGGTCCGTCTTGTTTTAAGATTGGACATGACTACAGTAGAATGAGAGAAATTGACTTCATTAATAATGCAATCTCTTTCTACAAAGAACTGAAAGATGATTTCGAAGAACTTGGCGTTACACCAGCTCTTGAATATCTACGTCCCAGCGAAGATGTGGGTGCTTTGATGGGATTAGACCGCGTTCGTCGTATTTGTGAAGCTGATGAACTAGGAGGTCTGGTTAAATGGCATGCTGATCGATTTCACATGCAAGAACGTGAGAAGGATCCTGCAACAGAACTGCGAAGAGGAGGAGACCTTCTTTCGTATTTTCATGCGCATGGAACCAACCGCGGAGTTGCAGGAAGTGAGAATCTTGACGGAGACCCTTCGGCCACCGATTATACTGATTGGAATGATATTAGAAGGGCTCTATATTATATAGGATATATTGGCCCAGTCGTTCCAGAACCGTTCGGACAACAAATAAGAGATATCGCTCCAGAGCTTGGAGAAGGTCTACCTCCATCAATCGAACCGAACCGTTATTTGCGTCTGACTCATGCTTGTTTCAAAAAGGCTCGTATGGTGTAGATTACCAATGAGTCTGGTTCAGCAGGTGTATTATCTGCTCAACTAATAACGCCAGTCCTTTTTAAAGGACTGGCGTTTTATATTCTGCCCCTTTTAAATAGTTGCAACCCCGCCCATCTCTGTTACACTCTCAACACTATAATGATTCAGAAAACTAAACAAAATATAGAAGTACTAGTAATCGGAGGGGGAGCCTCTGGTCTTATTGCTGCAGGTCGTGCAGCGGAGCTTGGTAAGAAGGTGGTACTTCTGGAAAAGAACAAAGCGCTTGGTGAGAAGCTTAAAATCACAGGTGGTGGTAGATGTAACATAACCAACTCTGAAAAAGACACAAAAAAACTACTTTCACACTATGGTGAAGCAGAGAAGTTTCTCCATTCTCCATTCTCAATCTTTGGTGTGAAAGAAACATTTGAATTCTTTGAATCAAGAGGACTACCTATAATGGTAGAGAACAATAACAGAGCATTTCCTAAGTCAGAGAAGGCTATGGATGTATTTAATGTATTAGATCAATATGTAAGGAAAGGTGGAGTCCTTATCCAGTTAGGACATGCTGTAGAGAGAATAGTATATAAAAGTGGAAAGATACAATCAGTTGAAACAGATAAGCATATCTTCTTCCCAGAGAAAGTCATCGTAGCAACTGGTGGAGTATCTCATCCTGAAACAGGATCTACAGGAGATGGGTTTAAATGGTTAAAAGATATGGGTCATACAGTTAAAGAACCAACACCAGACATTGTACCTCTATCTGCAAGAGAAACCTGGGTTAAGAATATCAGCGGTGTGGCACTAGATGATGTAAAAATCACATTCTATTGTGATGAGGTAAAGAAGTTTAAAAAACAAGGAAGAATGCTTTGTACTCACTTTGGTATATCAGGTCCTATGATATTAAACTCAGCATCAGAAGTTCGTGACCTACTACATAGTGGACAGGTAACAGCTAAGGTGGATCTTTTTCCCAATACTGATACAGGTTCTCTTGAGAAGGAGCTAGTAGCTTTGTTTGATGAGAACAAGAACAAAATGTTAGGAAATATACTTCAAAAGTTTCTACCAGCAGGATTTATGCCTGCATTTAAAGAATTGTTTCAAAATATAGATTTAGAGATGCAGGTTAACGCTTTTAAAAAAGAAGACAGGAAGAAGGTTGTACAGAGACTAAAGGAGCTGGATATAACAATAAAAGGACTTATGGGGTTTGAAAGGTCTGTGGTATCAGACGGGGGTGTACTTCTAAGTGAAATAGATATGAAAACAATGCAGTCAAAGAAATGTGATAATTTATATATTACAGGAGATCTCCTGCATATCAGTCGACCGTCAGGAGGATATTCACTACAGTTGTGTTGGACTACAGGATATATTGCAGGAGGATTTAAGTAGATATAAAAAGAATTTTCAGTTTGATAAAATTGTTATGTATTGTATTTTTTGGTTTGTACTGAACCTTTAAAAAATACTTAAAAACAATAAAAGACCTATCTTATACACTCATATATCCTTATTGGAAAAGAGCACTCTAGACTCTTAGTAGATGTTTCAAAACCTTGCGAGGTTCCATTTGAAGATGCTAAAAGATTAAAACAATATATTCCTTGTGGCAGTATGACTCTCAGTGTTAATAAGATTGACGATGAGTTGTATATAAGTGATGAAAAAGTTGTACTGTGTAGTTTAAAGGGGGAAAATAAAAGAGATATTCGTGTTATTTTGGCCACAGATAAATTAGATGGTTCAGATAATTATGGATTTTATCGCTATGGATATTGGGATGATAATCGAGTAAAATCACACTACTGCCTTAGTTACACTTTAATATGGACTGATGTTACTGTTGTCGCAGCTCTTGAAAATTAAGTAAAACAACTAACCTCCCGTGATAGGCACGGGAGGTTTTTCCATTGCCCCAATCGATCAAATAATGTAAGCTACATGACACTATGTCAAATAACGGCGCTATCGTTACTTTCAAGGAAGTATCATTTGAATATGGAGAGAATAAACCGATTTTAATCGATACTTCTTTTTCTATACGTCGAGGTTCTAAATTCACGCTAATGGGACAAAACGGTGCTGGTAAAAGTACTTTGTTCGGTCTAATCACAGGACAGTATAGTGAAGATGATGGATCTATTACCACAGTAGCTAATACAAGTATCGCTATATCAAAGCAAGTAATACCTCGAGAAGACTTGGAACTAACAGTTCGAGAATTCTTTGAGAAGGTTTTTGATGAGAAAATATACAACATTGATCCAAAGATTGATGATGTACTGGAGGTAGTAAGCCTTTCACAAGGAGACGCCAAAGAATTCAAAGGAAGAATCATTAAGAGTTTTTCTGGAGGACAACAAGCCAGACTTCTTCTTGCTTCAGCCTTAATACAAAAACCAGATATTCTATTATTGGATGAGCCTACAAACAATTTAGATAAAGAGGGAATTACTCACCTAACAGATTTCCTTAAAGAATATAACAAGACAGTTGTTGTTATCTCTCATGATGCGAGTTTTCTTAATGCTTTCACACAAGGAGTCCTATATTTGAATGTTGTAAATCATACAATTGAGAAATATGAAGGTAACTACCTTGACGTGGTAAAGGAGATTTCTGCTCAAGTTGAAAAAGAAAAAAGAAAAAATGCTCAACTAGCAAAAGAAATTCAAGCTAATAAAGACAAAGCTAACTTCTTTGCTATGAAAGGAGGAAATATGAGAATGGTCGCAAAAAGAATGAGAGAGAAGGTTGAAGAGTATGAAGACAACAAAGTAGATGTTCGAAGAGAAGACGTAACTATTCGTCCTTTCACTATTCCAAATCAAGACGAAGTACCAACTGAGGTATTAAAGCTTTCATCATACAAAGTGATCATCGATCACAATCCAAAAGATGTTAAATGTAATATATCTCTAACTAGAAGACAGCACATGCAAATTATTGGTCCAAACGGTATTGGGAAGACAACTCTATTGGAATCTCTTGCGTCAGGTCATGCTAAAGGTGAGCATGTCGCCCAAGATGTAGTTATAGGGTATTACCGACAAGACTTTTCAAACTTGGATTTTGAAGAAACCGTCTATCAGTGCCTGATGAAGGTGGCTAACGGAAAAAATGAGGAAGAAATGAGATCAGCTGCTTCTGGATTTCTAATTAATGGTGAGATTATGAGAACAAAGATAGGTCTTCTTTCAGAAGGTCAAAAGGGATTGGTAGCATTTGCTAGATTGGTTTTTCTTAAACCAGGACTTTTAATATTAGATGAGCCTACTAACCATATAAACTTCAGACATATACCTGTTATTGCAAAGGCACTTGATGCATATGAAGGAGCTATGATCTTAGTATCCCATGTCCCAGAGTTTGTGAGTAAGATAAGAGTAGATGAGACTTTAGATTTAGGTAAGAAGAAAAAATAAGATCTTTCTAAAAAATATATATACTTTAGATAAAAAATATTCATAGAATATGCAACTTTACGTGATTGAATTAACGTATGAAGATATTTTTATCAAATCATGCTAAGTATAGATCTACGGAGCGTGGTGTTGATATTAGTATGATAAAAGAAGTTATCAAAAATCCTTTAAAGATTAATGTTCAATCTGAAGGACAAAAAAGGGTAGAAGGTATGATAAAAGGTAGAAAAACAATAGTAGTTTATCAGGAGAAAGTAAAAGAAAAATTTGTTATCATAACAGTAATATGATCAATATAACCTACGACAAAGCAGTTGATGCTAAATATATATCAATCAAGAAAGGAAAGATTTTTAAAACCAAAATTCTTAAGGATTGGTTAAATTTGGATTTTAATAAGAAAGGTGATGTTTTAGGTGTAGAAATATTAAATGCATCTAAAAATCCAGTTTTCATTAGAAGAGAATTGAAGAAATATATTGAAATACCTTTAGAAGTAAGAGAGATTGCTGGCACCATCTAAGCTTATTTATTGCTTTTTACTCACTTTTATTGTACTCTTAGGCACTTATGGAAATTAGAAACATCGCCATCATCGCTCACGTCGATCATGGTAAAACAACTTTAACTGACGAGATTCTAAAACAAACCGGGGCCACAGGCCAAGGTGTTTCTATGGACTCAAATGATTTGGAGAAAGAGCGAGGAATTACTATTTACGCTAAGAATACTTCAGTATTCTACAAAGATACTAAGATCAACATCCTTGATACACCAGGGCACGCCGATTTCGGATCAGAAGTAGAGCGAGTTTTACGATCAATCGACTCAGTTCTCCTTATTGTTGATGCTGCTGAAGGACCAATGCCACAAACAAAGTTCGTATTGAAGAAATCTCTAGAGCTTGGGCTAAAGCCAATTTTGATATTAAACAAGATCGATAAGCCAGCTGCTGATGTAGAAAAAGCACAAGAAGCAGTATATGAACTATTCTTCGATCTTGGGGCTACTGACGAACAGTTAAATTTTGAAACACTGTATGCTATCGGACGAGATGGTGTAGCTAAAGCAAACATGGAAGATGAAGCTAAAGATCTTACTCCAATTTTTGATTTGATTCTTGAGAAAGTTCCACCAGCAAATACAGGTATTGATGAACCATTAGAGGCTCAAGTGTTTAATCTTGCATATGACAACTTCCTTGGAAGAATGGGTATTTGCCGAATATACAAAGGGAAGATAAAGGATGGAGGAACTTTACATGTTAAAAGTCATACAGGAGAACCATTCACAGGAAAGGTTACAAAACTATTTACATTCGAAGGACTTGAAAAGAAACCAGTTGCTGAAGCAGGAGCGGGAGATATTGTAATGGTCGCTGGTCTACCTGATATTTTCATCGGGCAAACTCTTAACGAGACACTTGAAGGAGAACTTCTTCCAGAGATCACAATTGATGAACCAACACTTTCACTTAATGTTTTAGTTAACGACTCACCATTTGGAGGAAAGAGTGGAAAGTTCCTAACAGGAAGACAAATTAGAGAGAGGTTAGAAAAAGAACTAGAAGTTAACGTTGGACTTCAAATTGAGTTTGAAGGAAATGCTATGAAAGTATATGGAAGAGGAGAACTCCATCTTGCGGTTCTATTAGAGAATATGAGAAGAGAAGGATATGAGCTGTCAGTCTCACAACCTGAAGTTATTGTAAAAGATATTGATGGAGTGAAGAGTGAGCCTTTTGAAGAGGTTACTATCTTAGTACCAGCGGAATTCTCAGGAAGTGTTATCGAAAAGATTGGTAATAGAAAGGGTCTTATGATGGGTATGGGTGACGATCACTCTCAAAAAAAGATTACATTCCACGTTCCTACCAGAGGACTTCTTGGTTACAGAAATGAATTTATCGTAGATACAAGAGGAGAGGGAATCATGACAAGTGTATTCTTAGCTTTCATGCCATACGCTGGACAGATTACAAAGACAGAATATGGATCAATGATTTCTATGGCTACAGGAAAGGCACTAGGATTCTCACTAGGTAACTTACAAGACAGAGGAGTTCTGTACATTGGACCAGGAACTGAAGTATATGAAGGTATGGTTATTGGATACACATCAAAAGGAGAAGACATGGCAGTTAACCCAACTAAGGGAAAACAGCTTACAAACATGAGAGCTTCAGGAACTGATGAAAATATAAAGATTGTTCCTCCTTTTGAGCTTACTCTTGAAAGAGCTCTTGGAATAATGAGTGAGGATGAATATCTAGAGGTTACTCCAACTGATATAAGATTAAGAAAGAGATATAGAACTGAAACAGAGAGAAAGAAGCACGGGTTTAAAGTTTAAATATTTCCTCGTGAGTATCTGCTACGGTACTCCAACTGTTTTCTAATTTAATATTAGATAAGTCACTTGTGTATTTGTTGTATCCTTCACCTAATACCATCTTTAGCTTTTTAGATATATCTTCAGGAGATGCAGGGTCTAACATTAAAGGAATTTGGTTCTTTATCGGTAGATATGTTTCTTTTGTTATTAAAAATGGAATGTTTAGAGACAAACATTCATATGCTTGATTAGGAGAGATGTCTGTCCAACTTGGGATTACAACTAGTTTTACATTTTTGATCCTCTCGTATAGTTTGTCTCTGTCTAACTTATCTTCAAAAGACACCTTGTCATTAAGTTCTAATTCTTTAACTAGTTCTTCAATTTCCTTTCTTTGAGGTCCGTTACCAATCAAAGTTAGTTTGGTTTCTATTCCGGACTCTTTGTATCCTCGTATTAGGTTATTTAAATTCTTCATAGCGATCATTCGTCCAGCAAATACAATCTCGTCGTCTACTCTTGTTCTTGTTGCTTCTATATCGTTAGGTACCGGATTAAAAACTGTACTAATTTTGTCTTTATCTAAATTAAAAGCTGGAATATAGAACTCAGGTTGTATATCGGTATTAAATATTATGTGTTTAGCATTTTGAAGTACGTACCGTATTATAGTGTACATAACTCTGTATTTGTACATTTTGTATAGTTTCTTTTCGTAGAACTCCGTAAGAGACATAGGAGGTTTACCATCTCTTAGGTATTTCTCCCAGATGTAACCACCTCCTACACGCAGAATGTAGGGGATATTTTTTTTCTTACAAGCAAGTGCCAAAGGTAAACCTAATGTAAACCAGTCTAGTGAATATACGAGATCGTAGTTTGGGACCTCTTGTTTGAATACCTCGTGTAGTTTTAATAGTGTTTTGAACTTACCATCTCTTTCCACTCTCAAAACAGGAAATGGATAGTGTTTTCCTTCCTTGCTACTAGAAAGTGTTATCACTTTCACTTCATGACCGAGGTCCTGCAGTTTCTTTGCAATTCTCGGTGCGTATGTAGCTGGCCCACCTGAATCAGGTTCAAATATACCAGTGGTTATTAGGATTTTCATATACCCATATTAGCATAAATTAGGCCATATCTTTTCGTTGCTAAAGGGTATATTTAGGGGTATTATTGCCAATACCAATGATTTCTTTCCTAGACAACAAAGGATCAATACCTATTCTACTTTCCGTGGGAGTACTATTAATTTTCGGTGTTATTGGAAGTATTGGATATATTGCCATCGATCAATACAGACAAGATCAATTTGATGTGAAAGAAAGAGAAAGATTAGTTAAAGAGATAGAAAAACTAAAAGTAGGAGGGGATCAAGAGATTGAAAACCTAAAAAAACAACTAGAAGAGATCATAAACGAAAAACCAAATGTTTTGGTTCGTGAAGTTGTCAAACAAGTTCCATCTTCTCAACCAGATCTTGCAGATGTTGTTGCAGAATGGACTCCTCGTGTGGCAAATATTTCGTGTAGGTTTACACTCCGTGATCCAAAGGCAAGAGACTTATTTAGAAAATTTAAACTCTCAACAGACCAACAGATTGGTAGCGGATCAGGTTTCCTTATGAACGTTACAAATTCCAATGGAAGTACAAGTGCAGCTATAATAACAAATGCCCATGTCCTTTCGGGACATAATGGATTTTCCACACCAGATTTTTGTAATGTATACATGCTAGACGGAACTGAATACAATATAGGCGGTGACTCTGGTGGTATACAGTATTTCGATATTGGAAATGATAGTGACATTGTATTTGTGGATAATATCCCGTACATATCAAGAGACGTCGATGTTGGTATCCTTGTAGTTCCTTCACCAACAGAAGCTACAAAAGCTAGCGCTTCAGGAGCTTTCCAATGTAGTGAAAAGCCAAGGATAGGGGATGACATTGTGGTTTTGGGATATCCATCAATCGGTTCATCGCAGTCAATTACAGCTACTGAAGGAATTGTTTCAGGAACTGAAGGAAACTTCTTTGTAACCTCAGCTAAGGTTGAAAGAGGAAACTCAGGAGGAGCTGCAATCTCACAGAATAATAACTGTTACTTTGGAATTCCGACATTCACTGTATCTGGAGGATTGGAATCTCTAGCTAGAATTTTAGACATTAAAACAGTTACAGGACAGTAAAAGTAGGACAAACAAACTTCTTTACCTTTGTTGCTTGAAATTGTAGTATTGAAAAAGAAAGGAGTAAAAACTATGAGAAAGAGAACAAAAGGATTTTCTTTGAGTAGGCTTCTCGTCTTAGTAAAAATAGTAGGCATTATAGTAATTATGTTATTGCCTACATGTAGTAGAATGATGGAGAGGTACGAAGAACAGAAAATCGTAACACCTGCAATAATAAAATAATATATAGTTGGGGTCGACGTTTTGCGCCGACCCCATTTTTTAATGATATAATTTACAAATGCAAAAGTTTGAGTTTCCTAAAGATTTTTTCTGGGGCGCTGCCGCAGCCTCATACCAAGTTGAAGGCGGAATAGAAAATAATGATTGGGCCAAAGCTGCTCGTGATGGTTTTGTTCCTGTCGCAGGTACAGGAGCTGATCACTACAACAGATATGAAGAAGATTTTGATATCGCAAAATCTCTTGGTCATAACTCACACAGACTTTCTATCGAATGGTCTCGTATCGAACCAACAGAAGGATATTTTGATGAGAAAGAAATAGAACACTACAAGAAGGTTATTGAAGCACTCAATGCACGAGGATTAACACCCTTCATTACTCTCTGGCACTTCACTCTACCAGATTGGTTTGTAGCAAAAGGAGGATTTACAAAAAGAAAAAACGTAGAATATTTTACTAAATACTGTACTCGTGTGGTTTCTTCTCTGAAAGATCACTCTGCTCAGTGGGCTACGTTTAATGAACCGATGGTATATGCATCGAATGGTTGGGTGAGGGGTTCATGGCCTCCTTTTAAGTTTGGACATTTTGGAAGTATGATCAAAGTTGCAGATAACTTGGCTAAAGCACATAAAGAAGCATATGATGCTATTAAAAAAGAAGACCCTGATGCTGATGTTGGAATAGTGAAGGATAATATATATTTTCACTCTGATAAGAAACCTTGGAATATTGTGAGAGCTAAGTTTTTAAATTGGTTTTGGAACCACCGGTTTTTAAACAAAATTGATAATCATTGTGACAACATTGGATTAAATTACTATTTCCACAGTTACTATGGAAATAGTTCAAACTATCCAAAGTCAGATATGGGATGGGAACTATACCCTGAAGGTCTGTATCATATGCTCATGGACCTAAAGAGGTATGATAAGCCAGTGTTTGTGGCAGAAGCTGGTATTGCAGACGAAAAGGATAATAATAGGGCGTGGTATATAAAGGAACTTGTATATAATATGCATAAGGCTATAGAAGATGGAGTAGACTTGAGGGGATATATGTATTGGTCCTTGCTTGATAACTATGAATGGGCTTTTGGATATCAAAAAAGATTTGGGTTAGTGGAGGTAAACTTTGAAACTAAAGAAAGAAAGATCAGAGACTCCGCATATGAGTATAGGAAGATTTGTCAGTCTAATACTTTAATTAGAAATTAATATGTCACAATGGATTGTATTAGTGGTAATAGCACAGTTTATAAATGCGATAGTTGCTATTATCGATAAGTATTTGGTTTCTTCAAAAAGAGTTGGAAATCCAATTACTTATACTTTCTATATTGGTATACTATCGTCACTTTCAATCTTGGTTTTTCTGTTTGGTTCTATAACAATTCCTTTGATTAGTTTAGATTTACCATCGTTCTCTAATATTGCGTTCATATCTTTTAAGGAGCTTATATTACTTGTCGTTGTATCGGTGTCATTCCTGGGAGCACTTGTTACATTATTCAGTGCTTTTAGAGATGCAGACACATCAGATGTTGTTCCTGTTGTTGGTTCAGTTGCGGCCATATTTACTTTAGGATTATCAACTTTGCTTTTAGGTTCAGTTCTTACTGGAGGGTTCATTTGGGGATTTATATTACTTATCGTCGGGATGCTCATGGTTTCTCATTTTAGATTCAGTAAGAAGACAGCGATGTATTCTATAATTGCTGGAGCTTTGTTTGGATTGAACATAGTGACAATGAAGTTACTATTCTTGGAAACAAACTTTGATAATGCATTTTTCTGGTCTCGAATCGGTATAGCACTGTTTGCTTTACTTCTTTTGTTTAAAATTCCAAAGAAAACTAAGACTAAAGGAGGAAAAACTTCTAGTTGGGCTATTATTCTTGGAAACAAAGTATTGGCAGGTATCGCTGGTCTTTTAATATTGAAAGCCATTGATGTAGGAGATGTTCCAATCGTTCAAGCTCTTGGGGGATTACAATTCCTATTTCTTTTGGTGTTTGCTTTGTTTCTTGGAAACAAAACACCGTACTCTTGTGGAGACAACTGTACAAAAAGAGAACTGGTTCAAAAAATAATCTCAGTTATTATTATATCCATAGGGTTTGCCTTCTTATTCATATGAAAAATATACTAAAGAAAATATTATACATAGTCGTTTACCTTTTGATAGTTATTGTTCTTTTGTATACATACTTTCAAATGAGATCTACTCCAAACAATATTGAGTACGGAGTTTCTTTCAATACGCTATATGCTCGTGAGTTGGGACTCGATCCATATAAAACATATGATGCAATACTGGATGATTTAAATGTAAAACATTTAAGATTAGCGGCGCATTGGAATATGGTTGAGCCTGAAGATGACAAATATAACTTTAAGGAGTTAGATTACCAGATAAATAAAGCAGAGGAAGTCGGTGCTGATGTTATCCTTGGAGTTGGTAGAAGATTGCCACGATGGCCGGAGTGTCACATTCCAGAATGGGCATGGGGATATTCATGGGAAGATCAAAAAATAGAAATAGAGGAATATATTGAAGCTGTGGTTTTGAGATACAAAGACAGGGAACACATTGTTCAATTCCAGGTAGAGAACGAACCATTTCTATCTGTATTTGCAGAAGAACATTGTGGAGACTTGGATGTTGATTTTCTTGATAGGGAGATTGAGTTGGTAAAAGAACTTGCTCCTCTTAAGGATATTCTAGTGACCGACAGTGGAAACTTAGGTACCTGGGCGAAACCATACAGAAGAGGAGATGTATTTGGTACAAGTGTATATGTATATCTTTGGAATCCAGACATAGGACCGTTTAAGTCATTCCTGCCACCGTCTTTCTATAGAGCTAAGACTTCTCTGATGGAACATTTGTTCGGTAAGAAAGAAAGTATATTGGTAGAACTTTCACTTGAACCATGGTTACTACAGCCTGTGGCTGAAACTTCAAGAGAGTTGCAACTGGAAAGAATGAACATGGTGAAGTTTAATGAGATTATAGAGTTTGCAAAAGAAACAAAATTTGAAAGACAATATTTATGGGGAGCTGAGTGGTGGTACTTTATGAAAGAGGATGGATATGATGATTTCTGGGATAGGGCGAAAGAAGTATTTAACGAGGAATCATAACAGTAAAAAGTGAGCCATTATTAGGTTCACTTTTTACTTTGATATTTCCTTTTAACTTATTTTCCAATATATACTTTACTGTCGATAGTCCTATTCCTGATCCACCACATGATTTTCTTGTTGAGTAGAAAGGTTTAAATATTCTGTTTATATCTTTTCTCTCGATACCTTTCCCGTAGTCTCTGACTGTGATGTACGCATACTTATTTTTACATTTAGTTTCAAGTACTATCTTTTTGTTTTTCATATCAACATCTCTGTATGATTCGATTGCATTTGATATTATATTCATAAGTACTTGATACAGACTAAGATGATTACATTTCAGTTTTATGTCCTCACTTGTTGCGAATATGAAACTAATATTATTTTTTAAAGCATAGTATTTTACAAGAAGCATTATGTTTTTTATCGATTCGTTTAGTGACACATCAGATACCTCTTCTGAATTATTTGAATATGCTTTTACTAACATGATTAGATCCTCCATTTGTTTTCCAGATCGTGTGACTACTTCTAGGTACTTTTTTAAGTCATCTTCAGATCGAACGCTACCGAAGGTGTTAATTGAAAGAAGTAGAGAAGATAGTGGGTTTAGTATATCGTGTAGTATTCCGGTCGAGAGTTTACCAATTTCTGCGTATTTACCGAGCGCTGTCAGACTGTCTCGTTTTTTTGTTTTAAAAAAAGAAATAGGTTTACTATCTCTTTTTGCAACTATGTAATTTTTAATTGTATCTAACATATTGATTGTGATACTTTATATCCTCTACCAGGGATAGATTTTATAAAAGTTTTATTACGGTCTCTCAATTTCTTTCGAAGACTCATAATGTGAGCTTCTATAGTATTTGAAAAAGGATTGGCGTTTATATCCCACACATGTTCCATTATCTGCCCACGTGAAAGTATTACATCTCTGTTTTTCATAAGGTATTCAAGAAGACTAAATTCTTTTCTTGTTAGGTATATAGGTTTTTTATTCTTAGAAACAGTTCCCCTGTCTCTATTAATTTCAATACCTCTTATCGTTATTACTTTCTCTTCAAGTTTCTTAGGTCTCCTCATTAATGTTCGTATTCTTGCTAGAAGTTCAGTGAAAGAAAATGGTTTAGTCATATAGTCATCTACACCTGTATTTAGGAGATCCACTTTCTCAAGTACTTCTGACTTTACAGACAACATTAGTATTGGAACTGTTATACCTGCCTCACGAATGTCTTTACAAACATGTCCTCCCTGTTTTTTAGGGAGGACATTATCCAAAAGTATTAAATCATAATCGTTTGTTCTAGCCATGAATGAGCCTTGCTCACCGTCTTCGGCCTCATCGATCGAGAACGCCTCTGCCTCTAGGCTGAGCCTAAGTACGTTCCTGATTGAGCTGTCGTCTTCGACAATTAAGATTTTCATTAAGAGTATTTATAATCTAAAGAAGGTTTAGAGTCAACTAAAATTGTGTGCAATTTTCTTCATTTTTTCTTTAGACTATATTTATGGGGATAAATAGACCATAGAATTTTAAGTATGTGTAGTAAGATTAAAGAGTTATTAGTTTTAAATTGATAAAGTATACGTATGCAAGCATATTCATTTGCGCAAGTAGTTCAAATATCTCTCCTAGATTTATGGGGAAGAGTAGTTGGAATACTTCCAGACTTGGTGGGAGCTATATTTATCATCTTTATAGGCCTTTTAGTTGCTCCAATTTTTGGAGGATGTGCTAAGAGACTTGTAGATGTATTGAAAATTGATCAATTGGCAGAGAAGATGGGTATCCATGAGATGGTGAAGGGATACAGTAATAAGCTCTCTGTCTCAAGAATCGTTGGAAAGTTAGTAAAGTGGTTCTTTATTCTTGCCTTTGTTATGGCAGCAGCAGAAGTGTTGCAATGGGATAGGATTACTTCTTTCTTAGAAGAAATTATCTTTTACATTCCAAATGTTCTGATCGCAGTTATAGTATTAGTATTTGGTGTTATTGCAGGTAAGTTCTTTGAAATAATCGTTGTACGATCACTTCAAGGAGCAGAAGCTCCTGTGAATAATCCAGAGCTATTAGGTAAAATTACAAGATGGTCATTTGTAGTCTTTGCAGTATCGGCAGCATTGATTCAACTTGGCGTAGCACAATCACTGATAGCAATTCTATTTGCTGGTATAGTGCTTGCTCTTGCTCTAGCTTTCGGGCTTGGAGGACGAGACCACGCATCAAATCTACTTTCTCACGTTTGTGGGAAGAAGAAGTAGAGGGGGCTGTAATTTAAATCTAGAACCTAAAGAGCCACCGAGAGGTGGTTTTTTAGGTTGCTGACTAAGAGTTTATTTTTTAAATGTTTCATGATATGTTTACATATGAACCGGTCAATGAGTATTGATCCAATCGCGAATTTAGATTCGCAATCAAAAATCGCTGCGCACCAGGCTTCTCGAGTAACACATTGCATAAGTTATCGAGAAGTAATACCGTCCCACATCCTCTCTGAGGGTGTGGGACATTTTTTATATGCTAAAATACTTCCATGATTATATATACAAAAACAGGGTGCCCATGGTGTAATGAATTAAAAGATTTTTTAAAAGAAAACAAAGTAGAGTTTGAAGAAAGAAATGTAACAGAGAGTGACGAACTTAGAACTGAAATGGAAGAAAAGTCAGGACAAACAAAAGCTCCTGTTGTTGATATAGAAGGAGAGATCTTTGCAGATACTGACAAAGATGAGATAGAGAAGGTTTTGAAAGAGAAGGGAATTATTTAGTATCTGTTATAGTCAAACTATATCTCAAACCGAAGAGCATTATAGCTCCGAGTACTACGAATATATACTTGAGGTCAATACTCAATAACAGTAGTGACGCTATTGTAGGAGCTAGTATGTATGCAAAAGGACGAATGATTCTGAAGAATCCCATTATACTTATATTAGTACTGTTTATTTTCTTAAACAGATATGTTTCAGTCATGACTTCAATCATGCTTGCCCCGACTCTTGTTACAAAGAGGATGACAGCCCAAAGGATGAAGTTTTTTTCTGTTGTGAAGGTCATCAGAGTAGTTGCTAGTGCAGTTATGATAAAGCCAGCAGTTAGTATTTCTTTCTCACCAACATACTTGTCGGCTAGATATCCAAGTGGTGCTTCAAGTAGTACGAAGGCGATAAGGGCAATACCTATAATGAAACTAACTTCACTGAAACTGAAACCAATATGTTGATGCAAAAATATTGGTGTGTAAATAATCATCCAAGCATAAAAGAATCTCAAGATAAATCCTGAAGAGAATATTGAGTATAGATCATGGTTCCTGTATATCTTTTTAGCAGTTTTGAAGAAGTCTATATCCTTGTACTTTGGATCATGGAAGCTCCCCAAGTATCTAACCAAAATGTATATAACTGGAAGTAGGAGTATCGCTCCAAGAAGATACACCTTCCAAAAGTCACCATTTGTTAAAACCAAACCTGTCATTAGTGGACCTATGATGAAAGCAGTGTTTAGACTTGTAAGAAAAACACCTCTGATACTCCCAGTGTCTTTGTTAGTAGATACATTCTCAAGGAATATGTCTATATTAAAAAAGGCTATGGAAGTTACCATAAAACTTACGATAAAAGCTGCTATTAGAAGTAGAGGATCTTTATAAAAGGCTAGTGTCAACAATGCGATGAATTCCACCAATACAAGAGCAAGGAGGGTCTTATAGTTACCATACTTCGATAGTATAGGTCTTATCGCTATAAAGCCGATGATCGTCAAGATAGAGGCAATAGTGTATATGTATCCAACCTGATTAGCTTTTAGAAACTGCCCAAGGAAACTTGAGTTGATATATATTGCAGGAGTGAAGTGGAGAGTGAAAAGAAATACTAAAATATATATTATAATCTTGTGGAGTTTTTGATTTCTAACCATCTATATATTCTAACTTATAACAAAACACCCTGCGAGAGTATCGCAGGGTGTTTTGTTTAAAACTTTACACTCCTAGTATAACTGGAATGACCAAAGGTTCTTTCGCAGTTTTTTGGAATAGATATTTACTAACTTCGTTTGAAACAACCTTCTTCAAGTTTTCAAAATCAACCTGACTTTTTCCTTGAATGTTTTTCTCGATAGTGTTCTTTATCAGATTCCTAACTTCATGTAGAAGTTCTTGAGATTCTCTAAGATATACAAATCCTCTTGAGATTATATCCGGAGACTTCTTCAGTTTTCCGAGTCTTGTATTGATGCTTGCAACAATTACAAAGATACCAGCTTCTGAAAGTAATAGCCTGTCTCTCATAACGACTTCCTGAAGTTCGCTAACTGAAAATCCATCAACGGTAACAACCTCACTAGGTGCTTTAGCTGCAAGAATTTCAATCTTGTTTCCACCGTCACTGATCTCAATGATTGATCCGTTGTCTGGGACAACGATGTTTTCTTTCGGAGTTCCAAGAGTTTCTGCTAGTTTTGCATGCATTCGTAGCATGTAATGCTCCCCATGAACTGGCATAAAGAACTTGTAGTTGATCTGACTATGGATCCACGACAACTCTTCACGGTTACCGTGACCTGAAGCATGAACATCAGTGTCTAGATAAGTAATGATCTCGGCTTTTGTTCGGAATAGCTTACTCTTTAGTCTTGAAACCACAGTAGCGTTTCCTGGAACAATTGATGATGATAGCAAAATAGTATCAGTGTCTCTGAACTTCAACTGCTTGTGAACACCATTTGCAACCCTACTCAATACAGCAAACTCTTCTCCTTGAGATCCTGTTACAAGGAAAATCAACCTGTCTGGTGGATAGTTTTCCGCCTCAGACATAGGGATGATATTTTCTGACTGTAAGATCTTCAACTGTCTAGCAATATCCAAGTTTGTTTTCATAGATCTTCCTTCGATGATGATCTTCTTTCCAAGAGTGTCAGCAATTGAAACAATTGCGGCCAATCTTTCAACTTGTGAAGCAAAAGCTCCGATGAAAAGACGCCCCTTTGTTTCTCTGATGATTTTCTCTAGGTTTTTTGTAACAACCTGTTCTGATAGTGACCAACCTTTCTTTTCGATAGAGGTTGAGTCCATTGTTAGCATTAGAACGTTACTATCCTTGAAACGTTTGTACTGGTTTACCTCTTCATCTGTAGGCACTCCTTCCATGTTGTCTACTCGAACGTCTTCGATGAATACAATGTCACCTAAATGAGTATGGATTACCAATCCCATAGAGTCGGGGATAGTATGTGAGATAGGGAAACTCTCTACTTTCAAATCTTTTGAAATAACAGTAGTTTCATCACCATCTAATACCTTGATATCTAGTTTCTTTAAGTGTGGGAATTCAGTTTGTCTTTTCTGTATCATCACAGCACCGAATTCACGAGAATATATTGGTGGGTATCCAATCTTTTCAATAAGATGGGGGATAGCACCGATATGGTCTAAGTGACCATGAGTGATGAATATTCCACGGATTCTCTCCTTGTTTTCTTGTAGATATTTTGTGTTTGGAATAATGAAATCAATACCTGGTGTTAGGTCAGACTTGAATTCAATACCTGCATCAATAACGATTATATCGTTACCAACTTCGATAGCTGTCATGTTTTGACCAACTTGCTCAACTCCACCAATTGGAATGATTCTAACGTTTTCACCTACTGGAGGGATAACTAATGGTGTAGATGGTTTTCTTGATAGAGGTCTTGGTGCTCCTCTTCTCATTGGCCGTCTTTGCATTTTTCTACCACCGCCTGAAGAATGTCTTTCGGTACTGTGTGAAGGACTTTTTGGTCCACCTGGACCAGGTTTTCTGTGGTGTGAAGGCGCACTATTAGTATGCGGTCTTGCAGTATTACTTTGAGGAGTTCTTCCTGCATCCGGTTTAGGTGAAGGAGCTCCTGTACTTCTTTCTGTCATAATTTTATCTTTTTAATTTAATAATTAGTTTATTACTTCTAGCTTCTAATGTTAAAAGCCAAAATCAAGAAACTAATTCTTTTTAAACATACTCCAAACTGTATCTGTAACTAAATACCATTCATTAATGTTCAAGAACCTTTCAGAAGGAGTGGTGATGTTTTCTGTTATCTTTCCTTTAAGTTCCTCGGGTACAACATAAGTGAAGAATGGTGAGTACAAAAATACTGCAGGGATGTCTTTGATAATATTTTTTTCGATCTCTCTATATGTTTCAATTCTTTCTTCTTTCTCATCAAGAACTCTAGCTTTTTCTATTAGTTTATCTACATCAATGTTTGCATAATCTGCAATGTTTAATCCTGGATCATTTCTTTGTGATGAATGCCAAAAAGCATAGAGATCTAAATCACGACCTATTATCTCACCAAAGAGCAGGGCATCATATTTTCTTGCTCTAATTACATTCTGATTTAGATCGTTTGGTTCGAATACCTTTAATTCTACATCAGCACCGATATCTCTCCAGGATCTAACGATGACTTCAGCTACTTGAATTAATTCAGGTACGTTTGCTGTTGATATTGAGAAAGACAATATTTCATTTTTCTTCTGCATAACTCCTTCATCATTCAAATCCCATCCATTATCGATCAAGATCTCGATAGCTTCATCGGTGTGGTTTATCTCAGTTCCTTCCTCTCCATCTGCTAATGTTTCGTATGGAATGGTACTTGGTGGTATAGGACTGTCTGATATCTGTCCAAACCCCTTGAGAACTTCATCGATGAGACTTTGTTTCGATATTGCAGTATTAAGGGCATTTCGTACTCCTTTGTTTGCAAGTACAGGAGCCTGACTTTGATTGAAGAATACTCCAAATATTCTTGGGAGGGTTACTCTTTCTACTCGGTAATCCTCATCTAATGATAGTGCACTAGACGGAGAAATACTGTGAGCTGATGTGATTATTTCGTCGTCTAGTGCAAGAAGTAGTTCCTCTTCGTTTTTGAAGAAGTACATTTTTATATCTTCTATATATGGTTTTCCAAGAACGAAATCATCAAAAGCTTTTAGGGAATACTGAGTAGCGATACCAGTAGAGTTTTCTTTCACACCGTCTACTCTATATGGTCCTGAACCAATTGGTTCAGTGTTGAAGATTGTGAAAGCAAATTCATCACTAGTTACTTTTTCCCAAAGATGCTTTGGAAGAATACCCATTGTAGTGTTAAAGATGAAAGGTGAATATTGTTGACTTAGTACAAACTTAATCTCCATATCACTTACTTGTTCAACTATGACACTATCCCAGTTAGCTCTTTTGGGAGATTTGATTGTAGGATCTTGAGTTCTTGAAATTGTGAAAATAATATCTTCCGTAGTTACTTTTTCTCCATCATGAAACTTTGCATTTTCTTTTATCTTGAAAGTATATTCCAATCCATCTTCTGAGATACTATATTCTTCTGCAAGATCTGTAATTAGTTCACCTTCTGGTGTGATTCTCATCAACCCTGAATATACAAGTGTTGAAAGATCTCTATCAGTTTCTGAAAGAGCTAGTACTGGATTTATGAATCGGGGTGTTCCTATCACTCCTTCTTTGAGTGATCCTCCAAATCTTGGAATTTCTACAAGAAATTGAGCATTTACTTTAAGTAGTGCTGAAAGGGAGGAGATTATGAAGAGTAGTGCGAATACAGAGAAAATAGCCTTTTCTGTAAGAGAAAGGGACTTAATAATAGAAGCTAGTTTTGCTAACTGTTTTCTAATTTTTTTATTCAGTAATTTAGAAGTATTCTTCACGAAATGAAAAGTGATACCTTATTGAATAAGGAAAGCGATGAATGAAGAGAGTGTAAACAACACTGCTAAAATTATAGTACCGTTGAATAGTATCTTTTCAAATCCTCGTCTTGTGTTAAATCCAGCATCTGGACTATCAGAACCACCAAAAGCTCCACCCAGTCCTGCTGCTGAGGACTGGAGTAAAATTGCTATTATTAGAGCCACAGATAGTATTATCTGTATGATTGGCAGGGTTGAAGCCATAGTGTTAAAAGATTAACATAGATGAAAATAAATGCAATATATATGAAAAACCCCGTACATATCTGGTCTGTAACGGGGCAACTCTGTTTTGAAACAGATGATAAATTATTTTAATAAACTAATTATAAACAATATTACTACAAAAATACATCACTAAACTTGTTTATTATATGTGAAGTAATATAGATAAAAAATATGGAGCACTAGCTACATATAATAAGTTAATAAAATGTGAAAGTATAATTAATAATATCCCTCCACTCATGTCAACCAAACCAAAAGGAACAAAAGTCAATATTGCGGAGAACTCAAGCTCGGTAGATAATGAGTTGGTATGAGAGAAATAATAGACAGAATAAAAAACGCAGACACACGAGTACAACTCGTGGTTCTGGCGATTATCGTATTAATAGTAATTTTTATCGGGTTTGATAGATTTGAAGGGTCAGACGACCAACTTGGTTTAGATAATAACCTTCCAGAAGATATTGATGCTGGACTTGATGGAGCACTTCTTGGAGGTGAAACAAATACATCTGGAAACGTTCCAAATCTAAACAATGGTCGAGTAGTGAAGGTAGCCCTATTAGCTGGGTCTTTTTACGACATTGATTTTGACGGTAAGAAAAGAGCATGCGACACGGTAGTAATGGTTGATCATAGTATCTCCAATACGAGAGCAGTCCTAAATGGTTCACTTAATGCACTATTTACAGAAGACATTAGAACAGATTTCCTTCCAGGAAACTTTATCTCTACTCAAGATAGCTTGAAATTTGATGAAGCCAGGATTGATTCTGGAGTTGCTAAGGTCTTCCTTTCAGGTTCAGCTGGACCGGTTGCAGGGGAATGTGACGGAGACAGAGCGAAAATTCAAATTGAAGAAACTGCATTACAATTTAATACAGTTACGTCTGTTGAGGTATATCTAAATGGTGAGAGAATCTAATTAGAGTCTTCACTTTCTTTGAAAGAGTCTGGTAATTGCCAGGCTCTTTCTTTTTGACTGACTGAAGGTATAATGTGGGTATTAGAAATAACCTTACCTATAATGACTACAATAATTGTATTAGGAGTAATAGTTGTCGCAATCCTATGGATTGTCGGAGCTTACAACAAATTTATAAAGCTTATCAACAGAGCTAAAGAAGCTTGGTCTGATATTGAAGTTCAACTTAAAAGGAGATATGATCTTATCCCAAACCTAATAAGTACAGTTAAGGGATATGCATCACATGAGGCTGGAACTCTTCAAAAGGTTACAGAAGCTAGAACAGCTGCTATGGGAGCTCAATCAGTAGAGGAGCACGCTCAAGCTGAGAATATGCTAACAGGAGCACTTAAGTCAGTATTCGCTCTATCAGAAGGATACCCAGACCTTAAGGCTAGTGAAAACTTTGTAGAATTACAAAAAGAACTATCAGATACAGAAAACAAGATTCAAGCATCACGAAGGTTCTACAACACAAACGTTAGAGACCTTAATATCGGTGTGCAGTCATTCCCCGGGAGTATAATCGCAAATGTATTCAAGTTTGAAGAGATGAACCTATTCGAGCTTTCAGAAGACGAAAGAGAGGTTGCAGAGAAAGCACCTGAGGTAAAGTTCTAATTTATACATATATATGAAGAAGATATATAACAAGCTTGTTAGAGATCGAATTCCTGAAATTCTAGAAGGAAAGGAATTAGATTTTGAGGTAAGTAAGTTAAATCAAAAAGACTTCAAATTGGAGTTGTTGAATAAGTTGGTTGAAGAAGTGAAAGAAGTTAAGGAATCCAAGGATAAAAAAGAGTTAGTCGAGGAACTAGCAGACGTTCAAGAAGTGATGCTATCAATATATGATGCTTACAAAATTGAATGTAGTGATGTTACTAAACTTGCTCGAAAGAAGAGGAAGGAGAGGGGAGGATTTACTAAAAAAGTTTTCCTTAAGTACGTGAAATAATATGGCAGCAAACCTATACACAAATCAAAGTACTAATATGAGAAAGACATGGGTATTAATGTCTATGTTTTTCGTTATAGTCATCTTGCTTGGTTGGTTTGTAAGTTATTACTTTCAAAACCCAGGAATACTTTTCTTTGCAGTAATCTTTAGTATCTTTATGAATATTTTCAGTTATTGGTATTCAGACAAGATTGTTTTGAAGATGAGTGGAGCAAAGGAAGCTTCAAAAGAAAAATATTGGGACCTTTACACCACAGTTGAAAACCTATCTATCACTGCAGGACTTCCAATGCCAAAGATATATGTAATAGAGGAACCGGTCCCTAATGCCTTTGCAACAGGAAGAGACAAAGATCATGCGGTGGTTGCTTTTACTACAGGAATTCTTTCACTTCTGAACAAAACAGAGCTTGAAGGTGTTGTAGCACATGAGCTTTCACATATTGGAAACAGAGATATACTCCTGCAAACAGTAGTAGTTGTACTTGTTGGTTTCGTTACATTGCTAGCCGATTTCTTTTTAAGAGTGTCATTATATGGTGGAGGAAACAGAAACAGTGAAGGAGGAGGAAAGATGCAGATGGTCCTTCTTGTCATAGGAGTAGTGTTTGTACTATTGTCACCGGTAATTGCGACTCTTATACAATTAGCTATTTCAAGAAAGAGAGAATTCTTGGCAGATGCATCTGGGGCTATGTTAACAAGATATCCAGAAGGATTAGCTTCTGCACTTGAGAAAATATCGGGACATGGTGGTAAGATGAAGAAGGCTAACCACGCTACTGCACATCTTTTTATCTCCGACCCATATGGTGGTAAGAAGAAAAAGATATCTTTCCTTCATAAGATCTTTCTTACACATCCTCCAGTTGAAGAAAGAGTTGGTTCACTTCGTGGTCATAGAAACGCATGAATAAGATAACAATAATTGATAAGGCTATAAAATACACCTTCCTTTGGTTCATCCCAATGAAAGTACAGCCTAATCATGTCACTATCTTTAGGTTTCTGACTATTCCTTTTGTAATATATTTCATAGTTCTAGAGAACTATGTGATTGGTATACCGCTTTTTGTAATATCAGCATTTTCAGATGCAATTGATGGTGCAATGGCAAGAACAAGAGATCAGATAACAGAATGGGGAAGCACCTTCGATCCTGTTGCTGATAAGTTACTGATCGGATCTCTTGCAGCTATTTTAGTTTCAAAAGAAATTGATCCTATCTTGGCTTTTGTTATTATCTTTCTTGAAGTACTAATTGTTATGTCTGCAATCTACAAGAAGAAGAAATATCAAAGTCCAATTGAAGCCAAAAAAGCAGGGAAAGCTAAAATGATATTCCAATCATTCGGTATTGGTTTTCTTCTCTTGTTCCTTGCAGTGAGTGCACCGTGGATGTTTCTTTTAGCTAAGAGTTTATTATATGTTTCTGTGGTCTTCGCATTGCTATCTTTATTTGTGTACAAGTCAGCATAGATATGAAACTAGGAAAATATAAACACTACAAAGGAAAAGAATATGAGGTTATTAGTGTAGCTAAACATTCAGAGACTTTAGAGGAGCTCGTAGTATATAAAGCTTTATATAACGACTCTGTCTGGGCTAGACCTCTTGATATGTTTGAAGAGAAAATGGTTGTAGATGGAAAAGAAGTGTATAGATTTGAATATATAGGATAAGAGTTTGATACAATATATTTATATATGAAAAAAAATACTCTCATTAATTCTAGTTTTTTTGGGCTTTCTGCGTGAGCTTATTTTTTTGGTTGGTGTTTTTGCTATTCCAGAATACGAAGGTTACTATAATAAAAACTACGATTATGATACCGAGTTAGTTTTTGAGGAGTTAGTAAATATTTCAAATATACCAAGAGACAGATATTGAGTCGGCAGTGTTACTATAACTGAAAGGAATCATGATTTTATCTCTTGGACTTCATACCTTTGCAGGTAGAAATAATCATTCAGTAATGATATTGAATGATTTAAAGAAATCATTAATACAAAGATATATAGCAGACCTATACTATGGAAAATAATTGGAAAGAAAAATTAGATGACGAGACATATCATGTTACCCGAGAAAAAGGAACAGAAGCTCCTTTCACTGGTAAGTATCATGACCATAAAGAAAAAGGAAAGTACACATGTTCAAACTGTGGTAAAGAAATTTTCTCTTCTAAGAATAAATATGATTCAGGGAGTGGTTGGCCAAGTTTTGATCAGCCTGTAAGTGATGACAATATCAGGTATGTTCCTGATAGTTCAGGTGGTATGGAAAGAATGGAAGTAATATGTGAGCATTGTAGTGCTCACTTGGGGCATGTGTTCAGTGATGGTCCTACTGAAACTACGGGTAGGAGATATTGTATAAATTCGCTATCATTGGGTTTCAAGAAAGATGAATGAAGAATCACTTACAAACTTAATAGCCCTTCTAGGTATCGCAGCACACATATTTATGCTTGTGGTGGCTGTTCTTTTGATGACAGGTAAAAAGATTAAGGCATTAGATTTTCTGGGAAAGAATGGAATTATTCTAGCTTTCATAGTTTCTCTAACTGCTATGTTGGGAAGTTTATATTATTCAGAGATAGTAGGGTATGAACCCTGTACACTTTGTTGGTATCAAAGGATATTCTCATACCCATCTGTATTTATTCTAGCTGTTGCTCTTTGGAACAGGAAAAAGGATATCATTCCCTATGTAATGTTTCTTTCGGGTATTGGAGCTGTTATCGCTCTATATCATAGCTATATCCAGATTCAGCAAATTACGTCTGTTGTTTGTGGAGTTGGGGAGTATGTATCTTGTGAAGAAACATATTTTCTTCTGTACGGATATGTGACTATACCAATACTATCTTTAACCACCTTTTTATTAACAATGTTATTCCTTCACCTTTCAAAAGAAAATGCTTAGTCTTATTACATGGCCTATAAAGGTTTTTATAAAATTAGTTGTTATATTTTCAATTATATTATCTATATTTCTGTACCTTGTATTATCAGGTGGTGATGATTTAAGTTACGCTACAAGAGATATAGGTATCAATGAAAAAACTATAAGTGTTCAATTATCTGACAATGATGAAAAAAGAACTAAAGGGTTAAGTGGTAGAGAAGAGCTGAGTGGTGGAATGTTGTTTGTTTTCGATAAGGAAGATCTCTACGGGATCTGGATGAAGGATATGAATTTCTCACTTGATATTATCTGGATGAATGATGATAGAGAAATTGTTCATATTGAAAAAGGTGTAAGTCCTGATACTTTCCCTAAGGTGTTTAAACCGACTGCAGAATCTTTATATGTTTTAGAGGTTAATAGTGGTTTTGTGGAGGAAGAGGGTATTGAAGTTGGACAGGTGTTTACATTTTAAATATTTGTTATATAATACTATACGAACTACATTGGGTAATCGCTAAGTCTTTGACTTAGAGGAAAGTCCGGACACTCACAATTTAATTGTAGAAGGGTAGCGGGTAACGCCCGTCCAAAGTGATTTGCGAGGTGCGAGCAGAGACGTCTTAATTTGAAAAGATTAAGAATACCTTCGGGTATAGTCCTAGCGGTAACGCTGGGGGTGAAACGGCAAAATCCTTACCTGAGTGCAAGGCCGTGTCCATTTATGGAAGTGCCGCTTGATCTTGCAGGCAACTGTAAAGACAGATAAATGATTACTACCTTCGGGTACAGAATCCGGCTTACATATGTAGTTTATTGAATGAAAGAATTCCACCTAATAGGTGGAATTCTTTCTTTGTATATAAACAGACTCTTGTGTATAATTGTTTTTATAAACACATGAAGTGTTAAGGGAGTTTATTAAAAACAAAGAAACAATAAAAAAATGGATGAATCAAATATAGTTCAAGAACATTCTAGAGCAGAAGGAAAAAAACTGTTTGGGATAAAGTTACCTAAAATTACTTCAATGCCGGCGTACATAGTTATGCTATTAGCGGTCTTGTTACCAATAATATTTTTACCAGTATCAGTAACAGGGTTTCAAACTACAAAGGTATTTGTATTTATGACTCTAACTTTACTAACATTAGGATTTTGGGTATTTACTAGATTGAAGAATGATACATTTGTTTTACCTTTCAATCTTCTGACACTTTCTATTATTCTAGTACCACTAGTATATTTAATTACTTCGTTATTCTCAGGTAATGTCAGCGTATCTATTTTAGGTAAGCTATCAGAGATTGATACAACATTAGTGATTGCAACATTATTCGTCTTAATGGGATTGGTTGCTTCGGTATTCCAAGACTTAGGGAAAACCTTTAAACTTTATAGTGTTATCCTCATCTCATTTTTGATTGTTTCAGTATTTCATATTCTGAGACTTGTATTTCTTGACTTCATGCCAAACTTTGGGTTCTTCGGCTCAGTTACCACAAACACTGTAGGTAAATGGAACGATTTAGCTATATTCTCAGGACTTATCATTGTGATGATTCTTACAACTCTTGAATCAATCAAATCTAATAGGAACTTCAAGATAGTTCAGTACTCAGCTATGGTTCTCGCCATTGCACTATTGATTTTAGTTAACTTCACACTAGTGTGGTATTTGGTAGGAATTTTTGCACTTCTGTTCTTTGTATACTTCTTCTCTGTAAACAGGGCAGGTTCAGCTGAAGAGCAAAAACTCCCAGCTACATCGCTAGTAGTTCTTTTGATTTCTTTCTTCTTTATCATTAGTGGTAGTACAGTAGGTCCTTTTGTTTCAGGAATGTTTAACATAGACTACACAGAAGTAAGACCATCTTGGACAGGAACATTCCAAATTGTAAAGAATGTAATGGTGAGTGATCCAATCACAGGAGTTGGTCCAGCTAGATTCTCATCTGCTTGGCAAGATCATAAGCCTAGTAATATAAATCAGACTGATTACTGGAATACAGACTTTAGTTATGGAGTTGGATATATTCCGTCATCATTTGCAACTACTGGTATACCAGGAGTTCTAGCATGGGCATTCTTCTTTGTTATGTTGATAGGAGCTGGATTCAAAGCTCTATTCCAAGAAACTTCAGGAAGGCAAGGTTCAAGATTCATTCTCGCATCTTCATTCATTGCTTCTCTATATATGTGGGTAACGATGTTTATGTATGTTCCTAGTATGTCTACGTTAGCTTTGACATTCATATTTACAGGTATATTTATTAGTTCTCTGTATCGAGATAATCTGTTACGAACAGTTACTTTGGATTTGAAAAACAATGCAAAGTTCGGTTTCCTATATGTGTTCGCACTGGTTCTAATCTTAGTTGGAGTAGTCGCTTATGAGTTCGACAATATTAAAAGGTTCGCCTCTTCTTATTACTTCCAACAAGCAAACATTGCTTTGAATGTTAATGGTGATCTTCCTGGCGCTGATGGATATATTAGACAAGCTCTATCTTTCCATAGGAATGATGCATATTACAGATCTCTTTCAGAGTTGAGTAGAATACAAATTAATCAATTGATAGCTGATCAAGAAGGTGACCAAGCTACACTTGCAGCACAATTCAGAAATGCTCTATCAAATGCTGTTGCCGGCGGTCAAGCAGCTTTGGATTATGATCCAACAAACTATCTAAACTATGTGATATTGGGTGATATCTATCAAACGATAGTTCCACTTGGTGTTGAAGGAGCATATGAGCAATCTAAAACTCTATACAACTCAGCTATTGAGATTAACTCAAATAATCCAAGTCTAAACCTTTCACTTGCTAGACTAGAACTTGCAAATGGAAACGCAGACGCAGCAAGAGAAGAAATTGGAAAAGCACTTTCAAAGAAAGTTGATTACACTGATGCAATATTCCTACTATCACAAATTGATGTTTCTGAAGGAAAGACAAGTGATGCTATTGCGAATGTAGAATCTGCAGCTGTTATTAAGCCAAACGATCCAATAGTATTCTTCCAATTAGGACTTCTTAGATATTCTAATGAAGAATTTGAGATAGCTGTTAGCGCTTTTGAAAGAGCTGTTATCCTAAATCCAGTTTATTCAAATGCTAAGTACTTCCTTGGTCTGAGCTATGATCGAGTAGGTAAAACAGAAGATGCTATCGCACAGTTCGAAGATCTTCAAATTCTAAACCAAGGTAATGAAGAGGTAAACTTTATACTTGAAAATCTAAAACAAGGTAACACACCATTTACAGGGGCAGAAGCTCCAATTGATAGTCAGCCTGAAAATAGAGACGAACTACCAGTAGATGAGACAGCTGACACAATAGAAGAAGAGGCGTAATGGTTAGCCAAGTTTTCAAACTTTTAAACAAAGAGATACGTGGACTCCATGAGGCCGCGTATCTTTTGGCGTTATTCGCTTTTACTTCTCAAATATTAGCTCTTGTACGAGATAGGGTATTTGCAGGTAGATTCGGTGCTAGTGAAATTCTTGATGTGTACTATGCAGCTTTCAGAGTACCGGATCTTATATTCGTAGCTGTATCATCACTTGTTTCTGTTTCAGTTCTTGTTCCGTTCCTCACAAAATACCTAGACAAAGGAAAAGAAGAAACAAAAGAATTTATGAACAGTATATTTACTGTTGTTATATTTCTTTCTATTCTTCTTAGTACGCTTGCTCTTTTGTTTGCAGAACAAATATTGAATATCTTTGTTCCAGAACTTTTGAGTGGTGAGTACGGTAGGGATCTTGTTATTCTAACTCAAATAATGTTGTTACAACCTTTCTTCCTTTCATTATCAAACTTGTTTGGAAGTTTGGCTCAGGTATACAAAAAATTCTTTGTGTATGCACTTAGTCCAGTTCTCTACAATCTTGGAATATTGGTTGGTTTGTTGTTCTTCTATCCAATCTATGGAATAGCGGGTCTTGCAATAGGAGTTGTCTTGGGAGCTCTACTTCATCTTTTGATTCAAATTCCAACAGCTTTAAAGACAGGATTGATTCCTAGATTTACCGGTAGGGTAAAAGCAAAGTATATTACTGAAGTTCTTACACTCTCAGTTCCAAGAACATTTGCACTCACCGCAAATCAGTTGGTACTCATATTCTTAATCTCTCTTGCGGGAACTATGATTCAGGGTTCAATTTCAATCTTCACATTGTCATTCAATCTTCAAGCGGTACCGCTATCAATTATTGGAGTTAGCTATTCCATAGCTGCTTTTCCTTCTCTTTCCAGATTCTTTGCAGATGGAAACATGTCATCATTCTTGGAGCACATCGTTCGTGCTACAAAGCATATAATCTTCTGGTCTCTTCCTGTCGCTGTTCTTTTCATTGTTCTTCGAGCTCAGATTGTTCGTACAGTTCTCGGAGCTGGTGAGTTTAGTTGGACCGACACCAGACTAACTGCCGCAGCTCTAGCTCTTTTTGCAGTATCTATACTGGCACAAAGTCTCATACTTCTTTTTGTTCGGGGGTACTACTCAGCAGGAGAGACAAAGAAACCACTTTTCTTTGCAACCATCTCAACTCTAGTAACTATCATTTCAGCGTATGGATTGGTTTTTGTTTTCAATCATCTAGAATCTTTCAGATTGATCATTGAAAGATTGTTGAAAGTTGATGGTATAGACGGAACTGTCATATTGATGCTCCCTCTTGCATATTCCATTGGACAGATTCTATACGCTTTCCTTCTTTGGGTTTCATTTGATAACAAGTACAAGTGTTTTTCCGAGTCTGTTTGGAGACCAGCAATACATAGCTTAGGAGCTTCACTCATTATGGGGTATGTGGCATTTCTAATGCTACAAGTTCTGGATGATGTATTCGATCTGGATACTTTCATGGGTATATTCTTGCAAGGATTCATATCAGGAGTGGCAGGTATAGCAGTTGGTATATTAGTGCTCGTGGTGCTCAAAAATGAGGAGATTAAGACGGTTTGGGGAACGCTCCATAAGAAAATATGGAAAACTAAGCTTATAGTGGCTGAAAGGGATGAGGTGTAGTGTTTTTCTTACTTTCTGTTAGTATTTCATCATGAATCTATCAAACATTAGAAACTTTTCTATCATAGCTCACATAGACCACGGTAAGAGTACTCTTGCTGATAGGATGCTTGAAGTTACTCATACTATTGAGAAGCGAGATATGAAAGATCGTGTTCTTGATGATATGGAGCTTGAACGTGAAAGGGGGATTACGATAAAGATGAGACCTGTGAGGATGGAGTATGAAGGATACGTTTTGAACCTAATCGATACTCCAGGACACATTGATTTCTCATACGAGGTATCACGTGCGCTGAAAGCCGTTGAAGGATCTATTCTTTTGGTGGACGCCACACAAGGAGTTCAGGCTCAGACCTTCACAACACTTGATATGGCTCGTGAACTTGGAGTTACTATCATCCCAGTACTTTCAAAAGTGGACTCACCACTTTCAAGGGTGGAGGAAGTCACAAAAGAAATTTGTGATCTTTTGAAATGTGAGAAAGAAGACATTCTTCTGTCTTCAGGAAAAACTGGTGAAGGTGTAAAAGAACTAATTGATGAAGTCATCAAGAAAGTTCCTGAACCCAAAACAACATATACAAATCCAAATGATTTTAGAGCTTTGGTTTTTGATTTTCAATACTCAAATCACAAAGGTGTGATTGTTTACGTTAGAGTTTTAGATGGAGAGGTAAAAAAGAATAGTACTCTTTTGTTTAAAGAGGCAAATGAAAAGTTCATATCACTATCAACAGGAATATTCGAACCTGGAGAAAAAGAAAAAGATGTTCTAACTGCTGGAGAAATTGGATACATTGTGACCGGGATAAAGAGACCTGGCGTCGCTTCAGTTGGAGATACTATTGTAAATCTAAAGAATCCAATAGATGCTTTTCCTGGATATAATCAACCTAATCCAGTTGTTTGGGCCAGTATTTTCCCTGAGAGTCAGGATGATTTTGATGTATTGAGACAAGCTCTTTTACGTCTAAAACTTTCAGATTCGTCATATACTTTTGAAGAAGAATCATCAGGAACATTGGGACGTGGATATAGATGTGGATTCCTTGGAATGCTTCACTTGGAGATCATAACAGAGAGATTGAGAAGGGAATTCAAGCTGGAGTTAGTGGTAACACTTCCAAGTATTACGTATATGGTGACTAACAAGAAAGGAGAAGAAACTACAGTTTACTCCCCTACTTTGTTCCCAGAGTACGGAGATATTGCTTCGGTAAAGGAGCCGTGGGTAAACATTCGGATCATAACTCCAAGTGAATATATGGGTTCTGTAACACAGACACTTTTCAATCATGAAGCAGTTCCTGGGGATATTGAAACTTTTGGTGACGGACGAAATGCTATACACGCAGAGATGCCACTTCGAGAATTAATGCGAAACTTCTTTGATGAGATAAAAAGTGTTTCATCAGGATATGCATCAATATCATATCAACTTGGTGATTTCAGAGATGCTGATGTTTGTAAGTTGGAAGTTTTGGTGGCCGATGAGGAGGTGATAGCTTTTTCAAGAATCGTGGCAAGACACAGAGTTCGAGAAGAATCAGAAAGGACAGTAGAGAAGCTGTATAAGGTGTTGCCAAGACAAATGTTTGCTACAAAAATACAAGCCAAAGCTCTTGGAAGAATTGTTTCGTCTAAAACTCTTTCAGCTATGAGTAAGAACGTTACCGCTCATCTATACGGTGGGGATATAACAAGAAAAATGAAGCTTCGAGATAAACAAAAGAAAGGTAAGAAGCGAATGCTTGAACGTGGAAAAGTACATATCTCACACGATGTCTTCCTCAAAATGATGAAGAGTGGAGACTAGTTTAGAATAGAGACACTATACCTGGTGCATATAACAAGACCATACTTGCAATGATTAGTGATCCAAGAATTATCGATAGCACCCTTATGACTTTCTGTGTTTTCTTATGGAATAACATATAGTGTATAATACATTATAATGTCGTATCAATCTAACTTTAGAAAGAAGAATAATATAACAAAGAAGATGTATTCTATTCCTGTGATTATACTCCTTGTACTTATTCTTGTATTGATAATACGAGGAACTTGGGGAGTCTATCAAAGGGCAAGCATCAGTAGTGATAAACTAGCAGTAGCTCAAGTCAATGTTGGTAATCTGAACGAAAGACAAGAAAAGATTTCAGGAAAGATTGAAAAACTAAATACTAGTACAGGGATAGAAGAGGAAATCAGAGAGAAATTTAATGTAGTAAAAGAAGGAGAAGAAATGATCGTTGTAATTAATAAAAATAGTGACAGAGATCTTGATTTAAATGGAAATAAAGGGTCAATATGGAGTAAGTTTTTTCCTTGGATAAAATAACCTAAAAGTTCTCCCAACCACCCCAAGAAAATACTAAGGTGAAGAGAGGTCTAAATACAAAGAAAAACAAGGGTTTTCTTTCTACTATAGGTACACTAGGAGTTGTAACACTTACAACACTAGCTCTTTCTGTATTTACAATGAACAAAGACTTCTCACCACCAGCTGCTGTAATACAGTTAATACCAGAGGAAGAAACAGTAGTAGTAGAAGAAGAGATAGATGAGGAACCAGTGAGGGAAGAGATACCAGAAGAAATTGAAGAAGAAGTTATAAAATATCAATAAAGTTTTAATACAAAAATAAATTGACTACTCTAACTGTTTTTGATAATATTTAAGGGTTCAAACGAAAAGTCCCCTTTCAGGTTCCGTCCTGCTGGGGTCCTTTTCATCTTATTTTTCAAGTTTACTTTTCAGTTCGTTCATAAAAGATACTTTTTTTCTAGCAAATTTTCTAATTAAAGAAGAGTACCTTTTTGAGTTAGGAACAAGTATTATTTTAAACTTATTAACTTTTATTAAATATTCTATTAAACAGTAGAAATCTCCATCTCCAGTAGCTATTATGGCTTTATCAAAATTGTTTAATTGTAATATTGTGTGTAAGACTAACTCAGCATCAACATTTCCTTTAATTTTTCCTTCAGAGTCTCTCACTACTGGTTTAAAAATACAAATAAAACCAGATCTTCTTAACTTACTGTATAAATTATCGTATTCTTTCATGTATCCAACAAAGATATAGGCATTAGTAACAGAATAGTGTTCTTTTAGATAAATTCTAAATTTTGCCCAATCAATTTTCCATCCTAGATCCTTAATTGATCTGTGGACATTTTGCATATCGATAAAAGCATAGTTGTTTTCTTTCTTGTACATAAGTAAGAAATATTAACATTCTCACCATAAAACCTTCTTCAAAAAATTCTAAATTTACAGTAAATATGATAAAATCATTGTATTAAAATTAAAGATCAAGATATGGATGAATCAAAAAAAGTTGTAATTTACTCAACACCTACATGTACATACTGTAAAATGGCAAAAGAGTTTTTCGGAGCCAACAATGTTGAGTATACAGAGCACGATGTATCTGCTGACGATGCAATGAGAACAGAAATGATAGACAAAAGTGGACAGATGGGGGTACCAGTAATTGATGTTAGTGGAGATATTATCGTAGGTTTTGATGAGCCAAAACTTAGAGAACTACTAGGACTTTAATATACTTGCAAAAGCCCCTAGACGACTCGTCTAGGGGCTTTTGCTATGGTAAGGTAATCTGTAATGTCCTTGTAGTTTAATGGATAGAACAAGTCCCTCCTAAGGACTAGATGCAGGTTCGATTCCTGCCTGGGACACAATTAAACTCTTTATCTTTCCTATATTTCTGCTAGAATGCTTAGGTATGGACACAGATAAAGAGATACTAAAACTCCAAGAAACAGTAAAGGAGAACAACAGGATGCTTAAGAAGATCCAATCTAGAATGAGATGGGTAGCATTTAGCTCTATTATTAAGTGGGTTATATATATTGGTATCGCAGTCGGATCATGGTACTATATTCAACCGTTCGTAGATCAACTAAGAGCTACGATAAGTAGTGTTCAAGAAGCAGGGGGAGCAGTTACAGACTTGAAAAATAGTGCTGAACTAGGACCTTTGTTTGAATACTTCGGAAGAGAGTAAATAGTTTGGTTATTGGTGCAGCACAAAAGCTAAAAGTTTAATGTCAGGATAGCTCAGTTGGTAGAGCATTCGCTTGAAGAGCGAGGGGTCGGCGGTTCAAGTCCGCCTCCTGACACCAGAAAAAGAGTTTATTTGAGGGGCTTTATTGAATGTTATATAATCTCCCCAGATCAAAGGTTCAATACTACTGATCTAAGATTAGAAAAAAATAGCATAGAACAAGCAGAGCACAGATCATGAAGAAGAGTTTGCCGTCATATGAAAGCTGAAATGACTCTGGTGAAGTTAGTGATTAAAGAAAAGCTTGGTGTAGAAGTCTCGATTCAAGGAGTGTAATTATAAAGAAAAAACCGGTTTAACCGGTTTTTTCTTTATTTAGTTTTAACTTGAAGCTTTGTCTTTCTGTTTTTATCTAGCTTAGGTAATCTGATAGTTAGTAACCCATGTTTCTCCATAGCTTCAGCAAGATCAACATCTATTTCTTCTGGAAGAGTTATGATTCTTTCAAACGATCCCCAGTAGAGCTCTTTGTGATAGTAGTCATCTTCTGATATTTCATGTATTTCTTCTCTAGTTCCTGAGATAGTAACAGTGTCTCTTGAAATATCTAAGTCTAAATCACTTGGTTTTACTCCAGCGACCATGGCTTGAATAATGATTTCATCTTCTGTCTGCATCACATCAACGGAAAGCTCCCCTGCATCATCTGGTTGCGATATGCTGTTTTCTATAACATGATCCTCTTCATGAGAGTTATCCTCCATAGCATCTTCATCCATAAACTCGTCATCTTCGATGAACTCATCATCAAAATCATCAACAGTGATACTGCCGGTTAACTTCTCAAAAAAAGATTTCTTTTTCTTCTTTCCAAACATTTTTATTTGATCTTATTAAGGTGAATTTTTTTAACTTTCTCGAATAAGAGTATTATAGAAACAATTAATATCCAAACGATAGAAAATGCTAATAAAACACTTACATTGGTACTTATTATAAAGAAATTAAAAATTGTATGCAACATAATTGATAGGATAATTCCTGTAAGTAAATATTCTTTTCTAGTTCTCTTGTTGTTAAAGTATGAAAATGAAAGACATAACCCAATAATAGCTGATGCTCCAACGTGTAGTAGGGTAGCACCTATGAATCTCATGTTTGTAACTATAAAAGCGTTAGCTAAGCTACCATCGATTAATGGATTGATTAGAAAGAGAACGTTCTCTCCTGCTGAAAAACCTAATGCTGCTGTGATTAGGTAGATGATAGGATCAATTGGCTCATTGTTGGCCTTTTTATCTAACCCACCTTTCTTAGCTGCAAAGTATTTTAATATTTCTTCTATGGAAGCCCAAAGAATGATTACTATAAAAGATGTAAGGCTCAAAAGTGCCACTTCACTTTCAATAGATGTTTCAATAAAAAGGAAGTCGACTACGTATTCAAGTATAAAAGCCAAAGGAACCATAAGGATACCAAAGAAGAAGGTAAGAAAAATTAACCTACCTGGTTCGGGGTGTTTTTCATCTTCTCTCAACCAGAAAAAAAGCCATATTACTGCTGGTGTTATTCCGCCTATGAAAGAGAGTGTCAGTGTTAGAGTTGGTGTCATTTTAGGTTGGCCACTTTTCTACCATCAGTAGTGACTTCTTATCATTATACGGTAATAGTGACCAAATTTCTTCAGTTATAAAAGGAGTAAATGGGTGTAATACTTTCAAAAGATTTGTAAGAAGGTAGTACAATGTCCACTTAGCACTGTCGTCCATTCTGTTCTTTGTATCTTCGATGATCACGTCAGCGAAAGTATGCCAGAAGTAGTGGTACAGTTTCTCGCCAGCAAGATAGAACTTGTATGACTCAATATCTCCAGAAATTTCTTTAAGAACTGTTTCAAACTCATCTATATACTTTTGATCTTGTTCATGAAGAGTTGGTTTTTCCTCACTTATACCCTCAGTGTTTTCCACCACGAATCTAGATGCATTCCATATCTTGTTTGAAAACTTCTTGTAGGCTTTTATCTTTTCTTCTGAAAGGTTGGAATCATTACCAGGACCAATACCTACAATTAGTGAAAGTCGAACTGCGTCAGTTCCGTATTTTTCAATCATATCTAGGGGATCAACAATGTTTCCAAGAGATTTACTCATCTTCTTTCCTTTTGGATCTTTTACCAAACCATGCAGGTATGTTGTCTTGAATGGAATTTGTCCTGTGTGGTATGTGCTCATTAGGATCATTCTGGCTACCCAGAAGAATATAATGTCATATCCAGTCTCTAGAATGTTTGTTGGATGGTATTTTTTGAAGTCTTCCGTATTCTCAGGCCATCCCAAGGTTGTGAAAGTCCAAAGACCTGAAGAGAACCATGTATCAAGAGTATCTTCATCTTGTTCCCATCCATCACCACTAGGTTCCTCACCAACGGTAATGTCGTTACCTTTGTACCAAACAGGGATTCTGTGACCGTACCAGATTTGTCTTGAGATGCACCAGTCTCGAAGATTTTCGATCCAATTGAAATATACTTTTTCAAATCTCTCTGGGATTATATTTATCTGATCACTCTTTATGGTGTGGAGCATTAGTTCTTTTAGAGTTACTTCTTGCCCTTCTGCAATTCCATTTATTTCAGAATGTTTCATCTTGAATTTTTTGTCCACTGCCACAAACCACTGTCGCATTATCTGTGGTTCGATGATTCCGCCGGTTCTCTCCGCTGTAGCTAATGAGTGTTCATATTTGTCATCAATCTTTTCAACTAGTCCTTTTGATTCTAGTTTTCCGATTATTTTTTCTCTGGCTTCTGTAATTTTCATTCCCTCAAACTCCTCTGCTACAGGAAGGAGCTTTCCGTACTTATCGATAATTTGTTCTTTATCTAAACCATGTCTTTCTGCAATATCAAAGTCAGTAGAATCGTGCCATGGTGTGATTGTCATTACACCAGTACCAAACTCCATATCAATAGATATATCTTTGATTATAGTGGCCTTAATTGGCCCATTTATCCATTCTAGCTCGATTTCTTGTCCTTCTTTATACTCTGTATACCTTTTGTCTTCAGGATGCATTACGACGTACTTATCACCAAACTTTGTTTCAGGTCTTGAGGTACCGATTACAAAAGGACCATACTTTAGATAGTAGAATTTTGTGGTCTCATCAACACGAACAACCTCATCATCAGAGATAGTTGTTTGACCTTTTGGATCCCAGTTAACGATTCTATCTCCCTGATATATTAGATCGTCATCATGCATGTCTTTGAAAGCTTTTCGTACAGCTTTACTCCTTTCATCATCAAGAGTGTATGCCTCACGAGACCAGTCTACAGATGCACCCATTGATCTAATCTGACCAACGATGGTGTTATGACTATCTGACGCAAACTCTTCGACTTTCTTTAGAAATTTCTCTCGTCCAAGATCTTGTCTCCTTACTTTCTCTTTTGAAAGAAGTTTCTCGACTTTTGATTGTGTGGCGATAGCAGCATGATCTGTTCCAGGAATCCAAAGAGTTTGTTTTCCTTTCATTCGATTATATCGAACCATGATGTCTTGTATGGCAAGCATTGAAGCATGTCCCATGTGAAGATTACCCGTTACGTTTGGTGGGGGAAGAACTATTGAAAAAGTCTCTGCATCATTTGATGTGTGTCCATCTTCGATACATTTATCTGGGTTGAATAGTCCGCTTTCTTCCCATATTTTATATATTCTACTCTCAGTTTCTTGAGGTTCGTACGGTTTGAGGAATTTGTCATTCATAGGGGAAATATTAGCAGAAAATAGGGGATTGATAAAGAAAAAAGCCCGCATAGGATTAAATTGTTCCACGAAGTGCTTGGGGCACTCACACAATTAATCCTATGCGGACGGGGGGATATTCTTTTTTAATAGTACACTATCATTCTAAAACTTCAAGTTTCCTTCAGCTTTTATCTCAGGATTAATTTCTCCTTTCTCTTTGTTAAGGTATCCAGCCATTGCGATCATAACTCCGTTGTCAGTTGAAAGATCTTTTTCTGGGAAGTATACATTTCCAAGAGTTTTGAGATTTTCTCTAATATAGTCGTTAGCAATTACACCACCACCGACAATCAGTGTAGTTGAATTAGATTCTTCTAAAGCTTTTATTGTCTTTTTCATTAAAATATCAACAACCGCTTGTTCAAACTCTTTGGCTATTATTTTCTTTTTTGTTTCGTCTAGTTCTCCAATTTTTTTTATCGTGTACAAGACTGCGGTTTTCAACCCTGAGAATGAGAAGTTCAAATCTTTCGTATGCAGCATTGGACGTGGGAGAGTGATATTTCCATCCATAAGCTTTTCGTCTCTACCTTCTTTTGCAAGTTTTGATATCTCTGGACCTCCAGGGTATGGAAGACCTATCATTCTTGCTACTTTGTCATATGCTTCACCGACAGCGTCATCTACCGTTTGTCCCAGCAGATTATATTCTCCCCAGTTAGATATCCTTATTATCTCAGTGTGCCCGCCAGAGATTAGGAGTGATACAGCGGGGAAGTCTTTTACCTCAGTATTCAAAAGAGCTGAAACCATATGACCTTCCATGTGGTTTACAGGTACAAGGGGAATATTCCAAGCTGTTGAAAGAGCTTTAGCAAAGTTTATCCCTACCCAAAGTGCTGGTTCAAGACCTGGACCATATGTTACAGCTATGAGATCAACATCAGGTTTTTTGTGAGTTTCTATATACTCCTTAAATATTTCAAAAAGTTCAGGCTCTCTTTCTAGAATATTTTGTATTACGTCCCAATCGATGTTGTTAGTCTCCTCAGTTCCTTCGATGAGAGAATCAAGAAGAGGAACTAGATTTCTGGCATGCTCTCTTTTGGCAAGAGTAGGGTATACACCACCGTATTCTCTGTGCAGTTCTATTTGAGAGTTTAATGCTGTGTTCAGTATCTTAAAAGATAGAGAGGTTTTCTCTCCTTCTGCTTCTATTAAAGATAGGGCTGTCTCATCACAAGATGTTTCGATTCCTAGTATTTTCATACATGATTTATATATCACTTGAGTGGTGGTGGCAATAGTGGTAGTTTATATATAAATGAGCACAAAGCAAAAGCAGGTTATTTGGAGGTGGTTAAATACCTTTCACAATAGGGGGTATTATAACCTTAAAATAGAAGGAGAGATGCATACCACTGATACTGTTGAGGAAGTCTCTGGAGCATTTGAAGCTATATTAAAAGCTTCACATTGCACTCAACAACACAGATATCAGGAGGCAAAAAGAACACTTAAATATTTTAACAAGAAAGCCACCGCTTAATGCGGTGGCTTTATTTATATAAAAAAGCCCTGTGTGCTAAGTGCACACAGGGCTTTGGAAAAACTTACAATTACTTTATAACAAAGTTATAAATAGTATCCTCGAGTATTTCCTGTATCTCTAACACCTCTTTAGTGGGTTCTGGTGAATTATTATTAGTACTATCTAAGCTCATATAAGTAGAGAGTAAAAAACATCCACCTTCACCTTTATAATAATCTGGTATTATTACTAAATGACTAAAGAGAAATATTGGAAAAAAAGAGGTGGTCTAGGCTTGTTACATGATCTTCCTGAAGAAGAAAAACGTATACTTAATTCACTCGTTCTATTTAAAACAATAAAAGAGTATGCGCTTTTAATCAGTATTTAATAAATGATAGAATATATCAATGGAAAAATATGTAAAAAATCCTTTCTTGAACTCTTCAAATTTAAATTTATCAGAAAAGGACATAAGTATACTAAACTCCTATACTGAATTTGATACAATTGATAATTTTGCCGAAAAATATTGCGAGGAGAAAGAAATAAGTAAATATCTCCATATACTTCTTTACTCAAAAAAATATACCCACCTGTTGATAGCAAAAATTGCCAGATTATTGTTATCAAAAATGGTACCAGTAAATAAGCAGGTTGTAGATTCTGTAAAAAAGAAATTAGAGGAATTTAGAGATGAGGAATATTTAGTTTCAGATAAAGAAGTGGAGACAATTGTATATAAAGAAAAAATAGAGCAGGAAAAAGAAAAGCAAAAAATTGATTATATTTGTATTCCTACAGCAAATAGACCTGATAGTCTGAAAGAAGTTTTAGAAAGTTTTTTAAGTTTCGAAAAAAGTAAAGATTATTCCTTTATAATAAGCGACGATAGTACTGATGAAAAAATAAAAAGTAAAACTATACAAATATTAAAATCTTTTAGAAATAGGTTTAATAAAATATATTATATTGATGAAAAAATAAGATCTGAAGCTGTAAAAAATATTCATACAAAAATAAAAAGTAATAAGGAGATTATAGAATTCGGATTATTAAAACATAAAGATATTTTTTCAGTCGGTGCATCGAGAAATTTTCTAACTCTAGCAACTGCTGGTAAAAAGATTGTAGAAATAGACGATGATGTTATGTCTGGAGATATTAGATCTTTCGCAAAAAAAGATGATGTTCGTTGTACCTATCAGTATCCTTTTCAACAAAAAAGATTCTCTAAACTTGAAGATATAAAAGGAGAAAAAATAAAAAAGGATTTTCTGGAAATTTATGAAAGGGTTCTTTCTGAAAAACCAAGCTCCATTATAAAAAAAGATAATTTTGTACTTGAGTCATTAAATCAAAATAGTTTAAAAAGCTTACTCGAGGGGAGAGCAACGATAAAGCTTGCTACTATGGGACATTTTGGTGATTCAGCAACAAACTCACAAGATCTATTTTTAAAAACTAATTACAAAGAAAGTGACCATATATCGAAACTAAGTGATAAAGAATATCTAAGATTAAGAAATGCTGAATATTTCGTAAATCAATCAAAAACAGATCTTTTATACAGTGGAAGCTCTTTCGTTAGTCTAAATTTTGCTCTAGATAATAGACAAATTTCTCCGTTTTTTTCTCCACTTGGAAGAGGGGATGAGATCACTTTTTTAAGTTCATTTGAGTTTTGTCATTTTGAGAATATTCAATATTACCTCAAAGAGTGCATTCTACACAAAAGACCTGATGGAAAAAATCTGCTCAAAACTAAAATAGAAAAAAGTAAAGTATATCCACCCCTTCTTATCCATAGTCTAATAACAAATAGTTCAAGTGAGATATTTGAATATGACAGTACTGAAAAAGAAAGATACATTAAAATCGGACAATATCTTGAGGATATAGGAAAGATGAACACTGATAACTTTAAGAAGAATTTATTACCTGCTTACAAAAAAATTATTTCAAGTTTATATTATTTTACTGATTTAGCATTTTTCTTAAATAAAGATTGTAATAAAAGTTATAAAAAAGATCTTAAAAAAGATTATAAAAATTTATCAAAATTTAATACAGATGAATTAAAAGTTGGTTGGCATGAAAAAAGTGAAAACATGGGCATTTATGAAATTAGAGACCTTATATTAAAATTCGGGAAGTTTTATAAAATTTGGCCACAAATGTGGGAACTTTCAAAAGAAGGGGAGATTAAATTTATGAGGGAAATATAAACTTTAATCTAATCCGCAAAATCTCCCTCTTGCCCAAGCTCTTTCAACACTACAGAATCCAATCTCATTAACAAGTTTTCCATCTTCCTGTAACTCAATTTGCTCTATTACTCCTTCCTTTATTGCTTTAGTCCAAGCTTTTCTAGGTCCTCATTCGTAAATTCTCTTGATAAATAAGCTAAACACGTAAAAGACTTGCCTAGCTCCTCTAGGGCAAGTTCCGCCAAACCAAGTGCGATTTGCTTTTGATCGGTATGTATAAGTGAAATAACGCTACTAGTTAGTGAACCAGCATTTTTAATTGTTGCATCAAAAAGTTTTTCTAGATCAGGTAATTTTTTAGTCATATTATTTAACCCCTCTCGAGCACTCACACTACCTCTCTCTTCTGTGAGCCTTCTCTAGCTCGGACTAAGCAAATTCATTGCAGGGTAAAGCTTTTTTAACTATCATAATGAAATTCAAAACGACCCATCTCGAGCACTCGAACTAGTACTCTTCTTTTGTGACCCTAAAGTGTGGCTTTCAGAACTTGTACCGTATAGGGAGTATATCAAATTGAGTGCTGAAACACTGTCAGATATGCTCGCTTCAGTATAAATAAAATGCCATAAATCTATTATTTTTGCTTCGTACAATAAGAGATTAGTCGTGAAAGTACATCTATACAGTCAATCACACTGCCTGTTAAATTGTGTGCTGCGTCTTTTATTTCGCACACAAGCCGTTCTCGGGATGAAGTAGCCCTGGCGATAATTTTATCCTGAGACTCTTTCGGCACTACTGTGTCATTTGTGCCTCTGACAAATACGAATGTTCCGCCATAGGATTGCAGTGATGACAAAAGATATTCTTCGCTTGGCATCGTGACAAGTAGTGGTTTGGTGGTTGTCGGGCTTTTACCACAACCGCTTCCGATCATGATGACCGCTTTAGCTTTTTGTAATAATTCTGGCAATGCAAGCAAGAGCGTTCCGCCGAATGAATTACCGACAATAGTGACTTTGTGTTCTTTGGAGATGAGCCCTTCTTGTAAGCAGGCATCAAAACCTTTTTGTATGTCTTCACATTCTTGTTCGAATGTTTTACCCACAAATGCTTCTAGGGTGTCGGACAGTAAGGCGCCATCTACATCTAATCGGGCAGTGTTGATACATATAAAGTTATACGAGCCCCTGCAGGATGAAATGAGTGACATCTCCCACGAATCGGTCGTGCTAGGGTCATGCAATCCATAAATGCCTTTCAAAAATACGACAGTGTTGGTGACTGGACTTGATGACTCATACCAAAAAACTTCTATTGGCAACGAATGAAAAGACGATGTGAGAGAAAGCTTCTTTACCGCTATCTTCTTCGATACTCTCTTTTTTTTGCGGTATTTATTTTACTAAATTTTTCTAGACTCATGTATGGTATTTATACCATTTGGCTCATATTTTAACTAGTGAGCCTACAGGGTGGCTTTCCGAACTTTTATACTACAAAGAGGGGATTAGGGTTTAGTATAGAGAAAATGAAAACACTGCTCTAAATCTCATTCATGTCGGTGTCAAAACGAATAGCATATGCAAGTTTATGACCAACAAAATTTTGCATAGAATATTTTTTGGAATATTTATCAATATTTTCACTCATTTTTAATACATCTTCTTTATTAAAGTATTTCCACTCACGGTTTTGTAATCCTATCGAAAGCATGTTTGAGTCATCAGGGGTGGCCTTTATGGCTTCTTCAAAGCTACCGTGTGTTTCTATTTCCTGAGGAAGATTACGACTATAACGAAACAAGGCGGAATATTCAGCCAGCAGCTCTTTAATTGCGGCTAGTTCGCTAGAGTATTTTTCTTTAAAACTTTCAAGCCTTGGCTCTTTGTCTTCCCTTCTTTGTTTTAGTTCTTCATCGTATGATCTGCTATAAGCTGTAAGTGTAAACAGACTTAAAAACAAATCTTTGTCCTGTTCATCAACGATATCTCTTTCAACTAAATCTTTAAAAATGAAGTTTCTGAGCACACCTCCTATTCTAAAAGCTGAATCGTAACATCTCGCATCAATCAATTGCTTTGGAAATTCATGACCTCTTTCTTGCATAAAACTTGAGGCTATTGGTTTTCTGTGGATTATACAGTCGCCGTACAAAGAATAGACCTCATCAATATTTTCTAAATGTCTTTCATCCACACTCTCTACTTCTCCATCCTTGATAGTAATATCACTTATTAATTTATCTTGTTCTTGCGATAGTATTTCTCCCTCAGCTTCCACTAAATGCTCCCAAAAATTATCATCTAAAACATTTTCCACATCTTTTTCAATAAGGCTATTATATACACGCTCAGAAATAGACCTTAAATATTATTTTTGAAAATCATAAATATCGCCCTGCATTTCTTCTAGCGCAACAAAACCTTTTTCAATTATCTGTTCTTTTAGTCCAGGTATAGCTTCTTCCTCAACCCCTTCTATAATTTCTGGAGTAGAAGAATCTAGTTCATTTTCGTCTTTATTCTCCTTCGAATTAGCACACATTGCTTCATTTGGTATTTTTTCCATATCTATATATCTTATATAAAGTTCACAACATTCACAACATTCACAAGGTTCACGAATAGTTCGGAACAAGTTTAGTGGTATGTTTTTATATGGCTTAAATAAAGGCTTAAAAATTTGTGACCCCACGGGGTGGCTTTCCGAACTTTTGGGGTATGGGAAGAGTGTGAGTTTTAGTATGAGAGAGTTGAATGGGGTAGTTATATAATGTTCACAATGTTAACGTTTAGTATAAAAGAAAAGAACGCCGTACCCGAAGGTCGTGCGTTCTGTTTGAAAGTTTTAAGAGGATAGAACTCTTTGGTTACTTCACCGAGCAGATGTACTGCTATTTAAAAAGTTCATGTTCATTCAAGAACTCCTCAGTCGTACTCTCTGTGGTGTAAACCTTAACAGAGTTAGTAAAGATGTCAGGGCTGATTTCTCCTCCACTAACACCAACGAGAGAGAATGCTAGAACTCTTTGGTCGAAACCAAAGTTGGTCCATGCTATGTACTCTTTTCCATTCAGTCTCACCACAGACTCCTTTCCTAATTGGAAGTCGCTAATAACTTCCACGTTGGTTACTGGTGTGACAGGTTCTTCTGAAGGTCTTATGTAAGAGACCCCCCCATTAGGCGCAAATGGTACGTGCCACATGTCGCCCTTTATCTGTGCTGGTCTGTGCGTCCCACTTACAGGACAGCGTTCATGAGTCAGAAAGGGGAAATCTTTCCATAAGTCAGATTCTCCATTAAAACCAACGAGAGAGAAATGTGTGAGTGTAATACGTTTTGTTATCATGGCGGTAAATTGAGTATGGTTTGAAGGACAATAATCGGTTTAGCTGATGCTAAGTTATCAATTACAATCTTTCTTCCAAACTCAATTAACCATTTCTATCCTTTACAAAGAACCTTACTTGACTATCTTAAGTATATCATGTTTAGAGTGTTCTGTCAATACCACGTTATGGTTCAATATCTTTGTAATACTTAAGTAAAGGTTCGGAACAAGTTTAGGGGTATGTTTTTATATGGCTTAAATAAAGGCTTAAAAATTTGTGACCCCACAGAGAATCGAACTCTGATTTCAGCCTTGAAAAGGCCGTGTCCTAACCGTTAGACGATGGGGCCAAGACTGGCTTGGCAGTACGCCAAAATATACCAGTTTTTTGGAAAAAAATCTAG
>JBLINH010000003.1:0-44858 GCA_047639165.1 Minisyncoccia bacterium
CTTCCGCTGAGGTGAGGCTGTTAAGATCAAGATATCCACCAATTGATTGTGGTAATTTAAGACCTTCCGCTGAGGTGAGGCTGTTAAGATAAAGATCTCCACCAATTGATTGTGGTAATTTAAGACCTTCCGCTGAGGTGAGACTTTCAAGATAAAGATATCCACCAATTGATTGTGGTAATTCAAGACCTTCCGCTGAGGTGAGACTTTCAAGATAAAGATTTCCACCAATTGATTGTGGTAATTCAAGACCTTCTGCTGAGGTGAGGCTGTTAAGATCAAGATCTCCATAATGATAAACAATGTCACCAGACAAAGCTTCATCTTTAGTAAGTGAAATCTGTTCAGGTCGACAATCAAACACTTGGGATAGATCTTCTTTAACATTCCTTGTCTCTTGTATCTTCTTGATCCTCGGATCCTTGCCATACCCAAACCCTTCAATCTTTCCATCTACTTCATACAGAAATCTGATATCTTCTTTTGATAGTTGTATTTCTTTATTTTGTTCTTGGGCTTTCTCTAGTTTCTTGTCAATCTCTGTAAGTCTCTTCATATCCTCACTCTTCTTGGTATACTTTTCCTTCTCATCACCAAAATCTTGAAGTTTCTCATCTAATACGTCACCAAACTGTGGTTCCATCTCTTGATGTTCATGTACTCCTCGTACTTCACCTATCTTGCTATCCCCATCCATTCGTATAGCTACTCTTGGTTGTGTAGGTTTGTCATTTTCATCATAGGTATAGTAGACATAGAAATCACCCGAATCTATCTGTGTCTCTGCGGTTGATTTACCTGCTGTACACCATCCTGTTCCTTTACCTTGTAGTGATTCATATAGTGCTTGTGCATGTTCCTTGTTGTTGTGATCATACTTAATCCACTCACCTTTAGTTTCTTCTCCTAACTCTATCCTGCTATCTAGCACCTCTGTAATCTTCTCTGCGTATACTTTAGGGAAAGACCTTGAGAAGTCTTTCTGTACTTCAGGATCTTTTAGTTTAGTGTTGTCTTTCTCTACTGCTTCGTATGTATCGCATACCTGAGCTAATGCTTCTTGATATATATCTGGAAATGGAGCTACAGTACTTTCTGTTCTTTTCTTAAACTTACCTAACTCCTTGTCGAACTGTGAAAGTTTAGTGATGTTTTGAAAGAGGAAATACTTAAACCATGTAGGGTATGTAGCATCAGAGCTTGTTAGATAGTCTATCCATCTGTCTAAGGAGTGGGCTTGGTCTTCAATGATAGTATCTATCATCTGTCCCCTAACCTCTTGTGGTATCTGTTCTACCTCTTGTCCTCTTTCTCTTGCTATCTGTTGTTGTAATTCAAAGTATGATTCTGGTACATCTTCTCTCTCTATGATGTATTCATCATGTATTTTAGGTCTTAGTATGTTTATGTTTCTTTCTCTAATGGACTCATCTTCATTCAAAAAGATGTTTTCTAACCTATCCATGTGCACATCTATCCTTTCATTAGGATTGTTTGGTACTTTTTCCTCTTCTTTTCTTTCGTGTTTCTCTACTGACTTCTGTACTTCCTCACTTTTCTGAAGTTCCGGTGTTTTTATGTGGAGAGGGTGTTTTTCCATGGTAATATTTTAACACTAAACTCCCAAAAATTCATTTTTAACAACATCCCTATGAGCGGCTCTTGCATAGTGTTTCATTCCCATTAGTATTCCAAGACCCATAAATACAACTAATATATGAGTACCTCCATAACTCATAAACGGAATTGTAATTCCTGTTACTGGGAGTAACCCAATGTTCATACCAACGTGAATCGTAAAGTGAGTGACAATCATAATTACAAGTCCAACACCATATAGAATTTCAAAATTAGTAGCCCCTCTAATTGATATTAAAAGTATTCTCCATATGACGACTCCATACAAAAAGAACATTAGCATTACACCGGCAAAGCCCCATTCTTCTGCAAACGCAGCGAATATAAAGTCTGTCTGATATTCTGGCAAGAACTGAAGTCTTGATTGAGTTCCATACCCCACTCCTTTGCCCCAAAACTCTCCAGAGCCAACAGTAATTGTAGATTGGTAAGCATTGTACCCAGCACCTTGAATATCCTCTAGTGGGTGTATGAAAGAAACTAATCTGGTCTTCTGATAGTCTTCAAAAACAGAGGTCCAAAGGAACCCGAAAGATATCAATCCTGCTATAAAAACAAAGGCGACATGCTTCTTTGAAATACCAGAAACAAAAACCATACCAAGCCAGATAAAGAATATAATAATAGCTGAACCAAAATCAGGTTGAACCAAAACTAAGAGTGTGAGTAAACCAGCATATATTCCAGATATGAATATGTGTTTTACGTTTTTTATCGCCACATGCCTTCTTGAAAAATACTTTGCAAGAAGAAGTATTAAAACCAACTTAGCTAATTCGGCAGGCTGAAAAGAAAAGATTCCAAAATCAATCCAACTCTTCGCTCCTTTTACAGTACTACCTATTATGAAAAGCGAGAGTAGAAACCCTATGACAATAAAGAAAAGCCAAGTAATAACTGAAGTTCTTCTGAGAAACTTAAAATCTATAAGACTAAATACAAAGAAAATACCTATACCTATTCCTATCCATATTACCTGTCTTGTAAAAAAAGTATTATCTCCCACAAAAGAATTCATAGTAATCAGTCCGGCAGACGAAATTAAAACGACTGCCCCGAAAAGTAACCAGTCTATCCTAGAGAAAACTTCTTTAAGACTATTAGCGAGGAATTTCATAAAGTGGCACTATTTCAAACCTTACAGGATCACTACTGAATGGTTTTGGCCATGTGAAAGTAACATTTTTCGCACTATCTTTTGAAATAGAATTTATAAAGGTACTAGAAGTTCCAATAGCGTTATTGTCGATATCGTAGACAATTGCTACAACCTTTATATTATCAATGGATTTGAATATAACATTCTGTAACAAAGCATCTATACGTGGTTCCTTATCTTCATTAGTTAGTTTCTCATTTGTAACAACAATCAAAGGATCGCTGGTGGCTTCTTTTTTCCATATCAAATCTTCAAGTTCAAAAGATATTCTTTTAATATCTCCATCAAAAACTATATTATCTTCTGTTATTGGAATAATAGACCTTGGAGGAATTGATACAAATCCTTTCTTACTGCTTACAAGATTATTATCTTTATCATACATATTAAATGTATATTTTGTATCTTTTGAACCAGCATCAGTGTTAACATTCTCCACATAAGCTATTAGATTATATTCTCCGTCTACAACTTCAAAAGCTCTTTGCCAAAGAACAAGAGGATCAAAGGCCTCTTTCTTACAAATTAACGAACACGCTCCCCCACAATCAACACCGTTCTCACCTCCATTTTGTTTTCCATCAAAACAAGTTGCTGGTTTATATAGGAAAATAAAACCAAAATATATAATTGGCACTGCTATAGCTACGATTAGCACAGTTATTATTGTAAATTGTCTTCTAATACTCCATGACATGTATGAGCATTGTACCAAATTAAAAACCACTATGCATTGCATAGTGGTTTTTAACATAATCTAATTTTTGGGTTCACTGCACCTGGCACCGACCTACTTTCCCCTAATGAGTATCATCGGCGCTGAAAGACTTAACTTCCGAGTTCGGAATGTAATCGGGTATACCCCTTTCGCTAAAGCACCAGGAACACTAAATCCAAAATTTAAAGACTAGAATTCAGAAGCATTTTACTTCTAAAGAACAGGGTGGTTGTGTGTGACACAAGATTGCTTACTCTCTATAAAAAGGGAGGATTCGTACAGGAATATATGGTCCTGTGTCACACAAATTTGAAACAAAATGCTTCAAATTCTAATCTTCAATACAACAACAAGAATTAAGACAAGTATTTTACTGTACTTAAAACAGCAATTTCCAAATTTCCTAATAGGATCGGGTAATTAGTACACCTCAGCTAAAAACATTGCTGTTCTTACACTTGGTGCCTATCAACCTGGTCATCTCCCAGGGCCCTCAAACGATTTCTGATCTTGAAGTGGGCTTCCCGCTTAGATGCTTTCAGCGGTTATCCCTTCCCGACATAGCTACCCGACGATGCCGCTGGCGCGACAGCCGGTAGACCAGAGGTCAGTCCATTTTGGTCCTCTCGTACTAAAAACAGATCTCCTCAAAAATCAACGCCTGCAACAGATAGGAGACCAACCTGTCTCACGCATATCACTCATCTATTACTAGATGTACGGACTATATCTTCATCCTCTCTAGGATGTCTAACGTGTAGTCTCTACGGGCGACCTAAGTCTTCCCTCGGAATTGTCCTTCATATTGAATAGGATTTCTCCGATATTAGTTAGCTTAACGTAATACATTGCTGAATTACGCCGCCGTGATTGTTGGTTTCTTATTTTCGACGAAAAAAATATTTAAATTTAAACATATAACTCTCTATGGGATTCAGATGGGTTGAATGATCTATTTACTAAATCACTCAACGGTCTGAACCCAGCTCGCGTAACTTTTTAATTGGCGAACAGCCAAACCCTTGGGAGCTTCTCCACCCCCAGGATAAGTTGAGCCGACATCGAGGTGCCGAACACCGCCGTCGCTATGGACGCTTAGGCGGTACCAGCCTGTTATCCCCAGGGTAACTTTTATCGGTTAATCTGCCGCGCCATCTAATGGCCACGGTAGGTTCACTATGTTCTACTTTCGTATCTGCTTGACATCTACGTCTCGCAGTTAAGCTCTCTTATGCCATTACACTATCGGCACGGTTTCCATTCGCGCCTAGAGAACCTTAATAAACCCCTCCGTTACTTTTTGGGAGGGTAGCGCCCCACTAAAACTGCCTACCAGATACTGTTCTAATACGGTTTTTCCGTACAAGTTAGGTTACATAATTCTACAGAGTGGTATTTCACTGACGACTCCAGATCATCCAAAAACGATCCTTCAAAGTCTCCCACCTATTCTACGCAATAAAAGCATGCAACCAATATCAAGCTACAGTAAAGCTCCTGGGGTCTTTTCGTCTAGTTGCAGGTAACCGGCATCTTTACCGGTATTGTATTTTCACCGAGCAAGTCCTCGAGACAGTTCCCCAGTCGTTACACCATTCGTGCACGTCTAAAATTACTAGACAAGGAATTTCGCTTAACGTTTCCTACGTACGTTGGACCATATCTTCACCCCACAAAGTGGGGGCATAACGTGTGGTCTCTGAGGATTCTAAAAATATTAAATATTTTTAGTCTTTCCTGCTGATCGTTTAACTTTTTGTTGACTGGTGAAACTACACAAAGTGTAGAAGTTAAGTTTTCCAGCATATAGTTATGTATTATTTTAGGACTCATTATATATTGCTATATAACAAGGCAGCTTGTCTCTCTACCAAAATCCGTATCTAAAACAGTCCCAGTCCTTCGTTACACAAATAAATTTATGTAACGAACCTTAGGACCGTTATAGTTACGGCCGACATTCATCAGGGCTTATATAGTCCAGCCATAAACCGAAGTTTATGACCCCCCATATTTAACCTTCTGACATTGGTCAGGCGTCACCCCCTATACATCCTCTTACGAGTTCGCAGGGAGCTGTGTTTTTGGTAAACAGTCGCCAGGGATCTTTAGCTGCGGCCCCAATATTGCTATCAGGGCAGGCCTTATTGCTAACTTACGGCCGCTTATTTGCCGAGTTCCTTGAGGACATATCACTCGTTCGCCTTGGTCTTCTCGACCCGACTACCTGTGGCGGTTTATGGTACGGGTTGTCTTTATCTAATCTTAGAAGATTTTCTCGGAAGCGTGCTCCCCTATGTTTCCTTGTCCGAAGACAAGAATCCTCGCTCTAATTGGGGTAATGACTGCCGGATTTTCCTAACAATCCCCCTCAAAGCACGAACGTAAATCCAATAATACGCATAGAGTACAACACTCCGTCCCTCCATCGAAATAAAGACAAGTCATGGAATATTAACCATGTGTCCATCGGATCCAGCTTTCGCCATCTCCTTAGGCCCGACTAACCCTTCGCTGATTATCATTGCAAAGGAAACCTTAGTCTTTCGGCGTGCGGGGATCTCACCCGCATTGTGGTTACTTGTGCCAACATTCTTACTTCCACACGCTCCACCATGGGTCACCCCTTTGGCTTCATCGCAGAGTGGAATACTCTCCTACCGCTCATAGACTTCATTGAAGATCCAAAACATAAAGTTTTGGAAATAAAGAAAAATAAATACAGAAACATAAATGAGCAATATGTTCTCTATTTTTAACTTTTCCTCAATGAAATCTACAAGCCCTCATCTTCGGTACTATACTTAGCCCCGATTATCTTCGGTGCAGAATCTCTGAATGAGTGAGCTGTTACGCTTTCTTTAAAGGATGGCTGCTTCTAAGCCAACCTCCTCATTGTTAGAGAAATTCCACCGCCTTACTTGCACTTAGTATAGATTTAGGGACCTTAGATTGAGATCTGGGCTGTTTCCCTTTCGACCACCGGAGCTTAGCCCCCGGAGTCTAACTGCTAAGTTATAATCCTTGGTATTCGGAGTTTGATAGGTTTAACGAGGTTTCCCCCTGTTTAAACCTTCCAGTGCTCTACCCCCAAGGGGATCACTTAACGCCAACCCTAAAGCTGTTTCGGAGAGAACCAGCTATTACTAAGTTCGATTAGCTTTTCACTCCTTACCACAAGTCATCCGAACGAGTTGAACGACGTATCGGTTCGGGCCTCCTCCTCCCTTTCGGGAGGATTCACCCTGCTCATGGTAAGCTCACTTAGTTTCGGGTCTAATACATGCCACATAATTTTTCGCGCTATTCACACTCGGTTTCCCTAAAGCTCCAACCCGGAAGGTCTTAGCTTGCGACATATATTAACTCGTTGGCTCATTCTTCAATAGGCATGCCGTGACCGTCGCAAGGACGGCTCCGACTACTTGTAAGCATATGGTTTCAGGTCTATTTCACTGCCCTAACAGGGCTACTTTTCACCTTTCCCTCACGGTACTTGTTCACTATCGGTCTTAAGAAGTATTTAGCCTTACCAGTTAGTACTGGTAGATTCACTCAGGCTATTCATGTCCTGAGCTACTCAAGAATAAAAACAATAAAGACAGAATATTTTCATTTACGGGACTATTACCCCCTAGGGTTGAGCTTCCCAGCTCATTCAATTAATATTCTATTTTGTAACTTTACTTGTGTAAACACAACGTTTTTATCTTACAACCCCAAACAACTGCAAGCAGTCGTCTGGTTTGGGCTCTTTCCTTTTCGCTCGCCGCTACTAAGGAAATACCAATTGCGCCTAATCATATCCGAAAAATTCGGATGTGATTAGGTGCAATTTATATTGGTTTCTCTTCCTCTGGGTACTTAGATGTTTCAGTTCTCCAGGTTTGCTCCCTACATTAAAGTAGAGTAACCGTACTAGACGGCTGGGTTCCCCCATTCGGAAATTTCCGGATCAAAGGTTGCTAGGCACCTCCCCGAAACTTATCGCAGCTACGCTACGTCCTTCATCGCCTTCTTAAGCCAAGGCATCCACCATATGCTCTTAAATTCCCATTAGGAAATTTAAAAACCACTTATTTTAAAGACAAGTAAAATACTTGTCTTAACTCTTGTTGTATACCTGCCCACCTACAAAAAGGTAAAAGACCCCAAATGGGTAACACCCTTAGTGTGATGGAATTTAGTTTTCGAAGATCTGGGCAGATAATCCAAAGTCATTCTTTGGTTCTGCCCCCTGATTATCAATCTCGAAAGATTAGTAATCAGGGGGAAGAAAAAAACCGTCAAACTCGACGGCTCGTTTAAACGCATCTTACTAAGCATTTTAAACAAACCCTCTTAAATTTCTTATATCTCTTAACATAAATACGGTAAGAACCATTATATACAAATACCTCTCTATGTCAACAAAAATACAGGTATTTAGCACATATCTCTAAACTCCCATTTTATTCACCAAAATCTGATGAGGGTAATCCAGGATATCTCTAACTAACCTATCACACACGCCCACCCTGTATCGATAGTCTTTTGTATCAAAAATGACATATCTTAATTGTTTTCCTATCTCTGATTCTATTGTTTTAATAGTTGTTTTCAACGACCTCTCCTTTATATTATCTCCAACAATAAGAAGGTCTATTCGACTATCATTGTCCTGGATAAATACCCCTGACGTAACAACCAGCTTTATACGTCCATGTTTTCCTATTCTTTTAGAAAGGTTTTGGTTGTTAAAATCAGAAGAACCAATAAGAAGATCGTGAAGTGGAATTCTATATGAAAAATCATAATTTAATATATATCCAGATACTCTTCTTTTTCCACCTGTCTTACTTTCAACAAAAGTACTCTTTTTCCTTATCATCCCCGCTTTCAATAAGATGTTCAATTCTGCACTTGCAGAGTCCATTCTTATTTTAGATTTATTTATTATATCTGCTTTTTGAAAGACTTTATCTGGGTGGAACAGAAAAAGTCGCATCAATTTAACAATTGCGTTACTACTGAACAGTGTTTCCAGAATATCCATAATCTTTTCTAATTAACAACGATAAATACGAGTAAGAAGCTTATACATAAGAACAAAACGAACCCTACTATATATTTTAATGAGTTTTTATTTAACATAATTTTGATTAAACCCACTAAAATATACTTGTGGTTTTCATAGTATATCAAAAATCTCTTCTATTTTCTGCTAGCTACAATCGATATTTTGTTTTCGAATTTATATTAATTATTTAGCAATATATTAAAAAATTTACCATTTGGATAGTAAGCATTTATTGGATTCTTAAAATCTATTTCAAATTCAAACAACTCATCATCAAACATAATAGTACTATTTGCAGATATTATCGTGTCTTCTGGAAACCTGAACATATTTTTATCTTGTTCTATCCTATATCCTCCAATGTTAATCTCATATTTACTATCATTTTTTATATGAAAGACATTACCTACTAACAGGAAGTTCAACGAAGGATCTACTATCTCAACGAGTATTCTAGATACAGCTTGTTTATTTAATGACGATGCATTAACAACAACATTGTATTTCCCTGGATATTTATATGTATGTTTAACCTCTTCTCCGGAACTATCGTCTCCGTCTCCAAATGACCACTTATATCTAACTCTTGTTTTTACATCATCAACTGCCTTGAATACAATTGGAGAATTAGTACTTCCCAGCCTCTTTCTACCTATTCCAATCTTTAATTCAGTCTTATCTTCTATGCCCGATAGATCTATCTGTGATGAATGACTTGAAAGTGTAGTATCTTCTTTTCCTGTATAAGGATAAACTTCTTCTACAACAACCTCTGATGTAGATACATTTTCTTTACCAGGAGTCTTGATCCCAGAAATCCAAACATCTCCATATAGTTGCAAACTACTTCCAGTTCCCTTCCCTCCAATTTCTGGATCATATAAAACCTTTGAAATCTCTAATCCTTCTCCATCAACCAAAGATAATTCCTCTCCGGAGTTATTTAAGGCAAAAGCACTATCAAATACAAGTCCTGTAAATTCTGGGTTATTCTCTATGAACTTATCTACATTATCTGCAATAATCGCATATGTTTTAGCTTTTATAACAAGATTATCATCCGAACTCTTTATGGTGTGATTTTTGGAATTTTCTATTAATTTCCACTCTGTTATATCAAAATCTATATCTGAGCTGTTAAATACCTCCACCCATTCATATCCACTATCTGTACCGGGAAGATCATACATAACCTCACTAAATCCAATATTTGCAAAGACGTTAATTGGTAAGAACAAAACAAGAATGATGATTATTTTTTTCATCCTCTATATATAGCAACATATACGTGAAATTATTATAAAAAACCTTTAAAGATTAGTTAATGTAACTACAGCTATATTTGGGAAATCTTTCTCTCTTGCCTTGATCTTCTTCAAAACACTATTTGTGAAAAGAATATCAGGATTCAATTCGATTCCAGTAGTAACTTTCTCTTTAGCTGTCTCAAAGTCCCCTTCATACATACTCACAAGACCGTCCATTACCAATGTTATTGGATTTTCTGGAGATAACCGATAGGAATCTTCGACAATAGCTTTAGCTTCGTCTAGCCTGTTAGTTCCTAGGATTGTTTGGTTCATTAATAGATAAACACGATTCATTCTAGCTCTGTAATCATTTGGAACTCTTTCTATATATTCAACATAATACTTATCATAAGCCGCCATCTGTTCTCTTGTTGAATTAATTACATTGTCATACTTCTCTGTTCCTGGTGGCACAGAGTTTATCGACACAAAAAATCCTTTCATCAGTGACGCAGAAGAAACTCTTAAAGTTTCAAAGTCTACATCTCCAGAAAGTGCTCTATTTATATATTCTACTTGTTTTTCAGTACCTCCTCCGTTAAATATCTCTTTCAAACTACTTTGTTTTTCATATTGCTTATACAACATCTCATATGACATAAATACAGCCATAGCGATCAATATTACGACCAATACCTTACTAAACTTACCGCCTTCTTCTGAAGAAGTAATACTCTCTTTTTCAAGCCACAACAGATATCCCAAAACAAATACTAATATCCCATAACTGGCTACGGAGTCGAAACCTGTCTGCATTTGAATTAGATGGAAGAATGGTAGCATCCCTAGTATAAACATTTCGTATACCCCAATATTGTCCTCTCTATGGGCTATGTACGATACTCGCGTAATCATAAATATAAGTATGAGCACAGAAACAACACCAACCAAACCAACAGACACTAACGTGTCCACAAATATATTATGAGCCCTATCAAACCACACTTCTCCAATGTTCTCTTTCAAAAATAGGTCATTATTAAAATTATGCTCGAAGACCATACGAAAGTTTTCTGGACCAGATCCAATTACAGGGTTTTGCTTGAATGCCTCTATTCCAATATCCCAAACAATAATTCTAGCTTTTGAAGATACTTCAATATACTTCTCCTGTACAACACTTCCCGGAACAAACAACAGTGATATCACAGAAAATACAGAAACTAATATCAGTAAAGACCAAATAGATGCTACTTTCTTAAACTTCTCCCTTGAGACCTTTTTTATAGCAATAAGAGATACTACATAAAATATAGCCAATATAGCTGTTGCGCTAGAAGCTCTGGCAAGTCCTAGAGCAGAAACAGGATCTAGTATACTACTTACTTTAAGAAGTATAGGAGATGACATTTGAATCAAAATCATCAATCCAACAATATACTTCTGTTTCTTACTCTCTGTGTATCCCAAAAATACGATCATAGACACGAGTAAAGCGATCATCTGGTATGAACCAGCAAATGTACTGTTTCCAAATCCAAATGCAGTTTCATCTGTTGCAAAAAACGATAGTACAGAGAAGGCTGTACTTGATATAACAATTGACCATTTGGTTAGATTCCAATCTTTCTTGTTTAAAAGCTCACTTAAAGAGAACGACATTAATGCAGCGGCTGTTAGAAACCAAACTCCTGAAGATCTAACAATGTCTGAGTTTAATGATCTGGATGAATCCAAACCAAGAAAAGAAGATACATAATATACACCCAGCACTCCGGCGGTGATAAGTAGTAACTTTCTACTCTTTAAATTAATCTTTCTTTTATTAATTAGTATTGAAGATGCAAGAGAGATAAGAAGGAGTATAGAGAAAGATACTATATAGAAGTACCTAACATTTACTTCTCCATAGAAAAGGCTATCTGTATCTATAAAAGGAAACAGGAAGAAAAATATAGCTGTTAATATTCCAATGAAAGTAAGTTTATTATTCATGATATTAATATAAATTCTAGCACAAGGTATTTTTTTTTGCATTAGACAAAACAAAAAAACACTTACATATAATGTAAGTGTTTTTTGTTAACTAAAACTTAAATTTATTTAAGTTCAGCTACATCTTAATCAAACTAGTTGATTGAAACGTAATCTGACTCAAACTCTTCTAGGTTGAAGTCATAGATGTTCTGAGTAGCAGTGTCAGTTGTTGCCCATGAAATTCCCTTAACAGCAGCTCGGAATAGACCATTGTCTCCCAAGTTATTGTTAGTTCTTTCAATAGTAATACTGAATGATGCTGTTGAACCTTCTGTAATCTTCACACCGTTAGTTACACCATTGTCAGTAACATTGTTTCCATTAGCTGTGAAGCTTACGGCCGCTGTTACGTCTCCTGTTGTAGCTGTTCCGGACTTATCAACTTGGTATACAACAACGTTTGTCGCTGAAGTATCTCCTGTTGTGATAGCTGTTGTAGTAGCTGATGCTGTGTCAGAAACATAAATGTCTCCGTCGATTGCCTCAACTGTGTACTTGATCACGAATGATCCAGTATCGTCATAAGTGTTTGAACCTCCTGAACTTACAGGTGGAATTTCAATATTTACAAACTGGATAACAGGTGCTACGTCATATAGACCAAATGTTTCTCCAAGAGCTGTACCTGATCGGTCACCAACTACTAGAGTTTCACCTGATTCATCGTCAACGTCAGCAACGTTTCGGTTTGAAGCTGTGAATTCTGCCTTAATTGTATCTCCCTCAACGAATCCTGATCCAAGATCATTAAGATCAACTGTAACAACTACTTCAACCTCATCTCCTGCATCGATTGTATAATCGAAGTCTGAGAATGTTACTGAAGCGGCTGCTGATGATGTTGATAGAGTTTCTGAGAACTCTTCACCATCGATAGTTATATATACTGTGTGTGCAACTGCATCAATATCTGTTGCAGCTCCTCCTACAGTAAGTGTAACTGGAAGGTCTCTAACTCGTAGGTCAGAATCTCCTTCAGCTTCAAGAGTAAATCGTAGAAGCTCTACTCCATCAGTATCATCTGATGTGTCTACGTTTATAACTGTAGCATCTAGATTATCGTCTCCAAGTGCAACCTTAAGCTCAGCATCTGTTGCTGTTGCAAAAGTTGCAAAAGTGAATGTTCGTCCTGATCCATCATTGATGTCACCAGTTGTAGTATCTGTGATAACTGCAGCTTGTGCATCTCTGAATCGAATGCTTTCGAACTCAAGTGTCCAAGAATCTCCAGCCTCATCTGAGTCTAGATTTGAAACACCTGAAACCTTAATAACTAGTCGTCCCTCCTCGTCTTCTCCGATAACGGCTCCTGCGTCAAGAGCGATTGTCTTGTCGTAGTTGTCATCATCTTCAAATTCGTCTGCATCAATTTCTGCAAACTTTTCTCCGTCAAGCCATACAGATACATTTTCTGCATACTTTTCAAAGTCTTCGTTTGCTGTTCCTTGTGAGAAGTTTAGGTTAATTGCAACGATTTCGATGTCTGAACCATCAGCTTCGATATCGATTCCAGCTACCTCAACATCTGACTCGTCTTCTCCAACCTCTTCGTTGTTTAGTCCTGAAACGTAATCAACGTCATCAATTGATCCAGCTCCTCCTGAAAGAGAAGATGAATCTGTTGAACTTGATGAATCTGTTGAACTTGATGAGCTACCTGAACATTTTGTAGCTACGCTAGCCATTGTAGTTGGGCCAAAGTAACCTACTGCTGGAGAAACTCCATTAGCTGCTTGGTAAGCTGATAAAGCTCCTTGTGTTAGAGCACCGAAGTATCCCTTTGAAACTCCTGTTGGAATTACAAGGTATCCTTCTCCCTCCAAAAATGATTGAAGAGTTGTAACATCTGTTCCGTCTGAACCTAATGTTAGGTTTCTAGAGTATGTTCCACATGATGTTGAACTTGATGTTGATGTTGAACTTGATGATGATGAGCTTGAGCTATCATCTGTAACATTAGCCATGATCCACTCTGCTGTGAATCCTTTTGAAATGTAATCATCTAGTTCAGCCTTTGTAAGTGCCAATGCAGGAGCTGCTGACCCTAATACTAGGGCAAGAGCGATCGCTACACCGGAAACTTTAATTGCTAAATTTTTCATATATAAGAATTATTCTTTAAACATACCCCTTTCTCAAGTAATAATAATATTAAGAAAAGGAAAATGTTATTAACGTTAATAACCAATAAAATTGGAAACTTTTAATTTATGTATCTTATTCCGATTCTAATAGATACAATTTTATTCTTTCAATCCTAACTGCAATAACAGTAGGATTATGCCGAGTCGGGGCGAGAAGGAAAAAACTAATTTTCCTATGAACCACCAACCCTTATACCTTGTAGACTCTTTTTGCAAAGAGTTAAGATCGACTCTTTTGGTATAAAGGATTAGCTTCAAAGATTTCAGTCTGAATTCCACTCTTTAACTGACCGTGTCTGGAAAAAGAATTACAGTAAATACTATCTCGTATTTTGAGAGTTAACTCCGAACTTTATTCTAGTTTTCAATGAACCTAGAATCTCGGCTTTACTTCTCCGAGATAGCTCAATTATAAACCTTATAAATTTTGTGTAAACAAGGTCATTTGTGGAAAACTAAATACCCACACAGGGATCTAGCATTCACGGCTGTTATACTACACTATTTTGAGTAAAAGTCAACATAAAATAGGTGTTTATACGAGTGAGTATTTACTCCACCTTCTCTCTCCTTCTTTCTTCAAAATACCCTCTTTTACAAGTTGTAGAAGATCTCTTTGTAAGGTTTTTTCACTATAGTTCTGAAACTTGAAAGATACATCCTTTACTGACACTATTTTCATATTCCTCACAAGATCAGCTATCATGTCTTTTCTGCTGTTTTGTACTTCCGCTCTATCAGACTTAGTTTTAGTGTCCTTTTTATAAAGGACACTAGTATCAGAGTGTCTTTTATCAGTATTAATGTCCTTTACACTACTTTTACCTGTCATTACTCTGTCTTTTAAGTAAACTAGAGTGTCACTACTATCATCACCGTGTACACCTATTTCTTTTAATAACTTAGTCATTTCCGTCCTTAATACGTTAAAATTAGATTTGTTTATAAGACCTACCAAGTGAGCAGAGTCTAGTAGTGTTATTGTCTTATACAAAGAAACTGGGACTTTATAGTTCTTTTTACTAGATTTTAACTGCCCTAATAAAGTTATGTCCATTAAAAGCTCCGTTACAGATTTCCTTATTGTCTTTTTTATATTCTCCTCATCGGACAATTGGTCTGTAACCAGGTAGATAGCGCTCACGATCTTTTCTGTCTTTTTTAGTATGAAAAGAAATTGTGTGTCTTTAAAATAGTCAGTGTTTAACAACTCTAAATAATGAGAGTCGTCTATATTCCTTTCTTGTCTTTCATTTGGCATATAAAGTCTTTTAAACTTATTGTCTTTTATAAAAAGTTTTTAAATCTTTTAAAAGACACTACTGTTGTCCTATTCTAATAAAATTTATGTCCTAAAACAATTGACTACATCATATTTCTTATCAATCGTTTTAAAATCACCATAAAAACAAGGTTTGATTAGACTTTTTGTGTTATCATATATTAGTAATTAGATCTCGTTTCAACTACTACAATGGGAAGAAAAAAGAAAAAAGAAAAAGACGATGAAGAGAAATCAGGTTTCCTTTCTTCATTAAAAGAAGAGACAGTTGAGGGTGTCATGGCCGTTATCTTTATTCTGCTTGCCATCTTTCTATTCTTTGCATCTATTGGTAAGGCCGGTATTGTTGGTACAAAAACATATTCATTACTTACACATATATTTGGTATTGGTTATTTTCTTATACCAGTAATCTTATTAGCTCTTGGTATTTCATTCTTTAAATCACTAAAGAAGAACTTGGCGACACCAAAAATCATTGGTGGAATACTCCTACTAATATCAGGTCTGGGTCTACTGAGTCTAACTCTAAACAAAGGTGGTATTGCTGGTTCACTTATAGCGACACCTATGACGAAATTTTTTGATGGCATTTTAAGTTTTGTATTTCTATCTGGAATTCTTCTAATATCTATTCTTGTTATATTTGATGTGCCACTTCAAATATATGCAATAAGAAAGTTCTTAGACAGAAACAAAGAGTACGATGAAGACGGAAACCTAATAGAAAAAGAGAAAGAGAAAGAAATTGAAGAGGAGGAAGTTGAAGAAATAGAAGAAGAAGAAGAAGAAGAAGATGAGGAAGATGAAGTCCCTGTAAAAAACAATGATCCAGTATCTCTTGTTAAAAAAGCTGCCGGGGGACTAATCTTCTTTTCAAGGAAAAGTGCAGCTTTTGATGAGTTTGAACCACCTCCACTTTCACTTCTTGAAAAGGATTCTGGTAAGCCTGGTGTTGGAGATGTTAAAGCGAACACAAACATAATAAAGAGAACTCTAAGTAACTTTGGTATCCAAGTAGAAATGGACGAAGTTTCAATTGGACCATCCGTAACAAGATATGCTCTAAAACCAGCAGAAGGTGTGAAGCTATCAAAAATAGTTGGACTGCAAAATGATCTCTCTCTAGCATTAGCCGCACATCCTATCAGGATAGAAGCTCCTATTCCTGGAAAGTCTTTAGTCGGTATTGAAATTCCAAACACCACAAAAACTATTGTTGGTTTAGGGAGTTTACTGAAAGCTCCCAACTTTAAGGATTCAGACAAACCTCTACTAACATGTCTTGGTAAGGGGATCACAGGTCTTCCTCATTTTTCGAACATGGCTAAAATGCCTCACTCTCTGATTGCTGGTGCCACAGGATCTGGTAAGTCAGTAACAATTCACGCAATGATCACTTCTCTTCTATATAGAAACCCTCCAGAAAACCTTAAGTTCATCATGGTTGATCCTAAGAGAGTAGAACTAACTTTGTACAATAAGATCCCTCATCTACTAACACCTGTTATTACAGACGCTAAGAAAGCTATTCTCGCACTCAAGTGGGCCGGTAAAGAAATGGATAGACGGTATGACATATTGGAATCAAACTCTGTTAGAGATATCCAGTCATATCACGAAACTATTCTTAAACCTGCTGTTGAAAAAGCCAAAAAAGATTCTGACATAGATAGTGTTCCTGAAACGATGCCATACATAGTAGTAGTAATTGATGAGTTGGCAGACATTATGCAGGCATACCCAAGAGAACTTGAGTCAGCTATCGTTAGATTAGCTCAAATGAGTAGAGCTGTTGGAATTCACCTTATGCTTTCAACACAAAGACCTAGTGTTAATGTTATAACCGGTCTAATCAAAGCAAATATACCTGCTAGAATAGCTCTTCAAGTTGCTTCACAAATTGATTCAAGAACAATTCTTGACCAACAAGGTGCAGAGAAACTTCTAGGTGCTGGAGATATGCTATACCTATCAGGTGAAATGTCTAAACCAATTAGATTACAGTCAGCTTATATTTCTGAGAAGGAGGTTAAGAAGGTTGTTAAGTTCCTTACAGATAAGTATCAAGATGATGTTCCTGAAACAGAAATAGACATTGAAGGAAAGAATGAACCTAACTCAATATTTGATGCATTAAACGGAAGTAGTGCTGGGAATAATGACGATGATGATGAAAGTGATGAACTATACTCTGAAGCAAAAGAAATTGTTATCTCTGCAGGTAAAGCGAGCACATCATACCTTCAAAGAAAACTAAGAGTCGGATACGCTAGAGCTGCAAGACTGATAGATATTCTTGAAGATAAAGGTATCGTAGGTCCAGCAGAAGGATCTAAACCAAGAGAAGTTCTAGTAAATGGAGACGAGGATGACGAAGAATAGTACTCAGGATGAAATATGCGAAGACAGAAACTCCCAAAAGCAAAGATAATCTCAATCACATCAATAGCTCTCCTACTGATCATATATATCCTATTTAACTTCAGAATATTCATTTCTGGACCTCAAATAGAGATAATAGACCCTCAAAGTGGTTCTTCTTTTGAAGATCCGTTTATAGTAATCAGAGGTAAGGTAAAAAATATTTCCTTTCTCAGTATCGACGACTCCCCTATTTTCGTTGATGAGAATGGGAATTTTGGTCAGAAATTGCTCCTATCACCAGGTCTTAGTATAATTGAACTGTACGCTCGTGATAAATTTGAAAGAGAAGTAACTGAAATTCTAGAATACGTTTACAACGGAACTCTGACAGAAATAGATTTGAACGAATTGGACTCTATAGAAATAATAGTATCAACTTCTACAGAAGAAAATATCGCAACTTCTACTTCCACTTTTTAGAAATTTTTTATTTTTTATTCACCACTGTGCTTTATTATTACCTCATACAAACTTAAAAAATATTATGGCAAAAAAAACAACACCAAAGAAAGAAGCTGGTACATCTACAATAGATGAGACATTAAAAGATATCCAAACAAAGTTTGGTGAAGGAGCAATAATGAAGCTTGGTGAAAAACCAAAGGTAGATATTAATGCAATCCCAACAGGATCAATCGGGCTTGATCATGCTCTCGGTGTCGGAGGATTACCTCAAGGAAGAATAGTTGAGATATATGGACCAGAGTCATCTGGTAAGACAACCCTTGCACTTCATGTTGTTTCAGAAGCACAAAAGAAAGGTGGTGTGTGTGCATTCATTGATGCAGAGCATGCTCTTGATCCTGTTTACGCAAAAAAAATTGGCGTTCAGATTGATGACCTTCTAGTGTCACAACCTGACACTGGTGAACAAGCTCTTGAAATCACAGAGAGTTTAGTGAGATCAGGTAAATTAGCTGTAATTGTAATAGACTCTGTTGCAGCACTAACACCTAAAGATGAAATCGAGGGTGATATGGGAGCACACCATGTTGGTAAACAAGCCCGACTAATGTCACAAGCTCTGAGAAAACTAACTGCCCTAGTAGCTAAGAGCAACACAGTTGTTATCTTCATCAACCAAATCAGAATGCAGATTGGTGTTATGTTTGGTAACCCAGAGACAACTCCAGGAGGAAAAGCCCTTAAATTCTATACTTCAGTTAGACTAGATATTAGGAGAATCGCTCAAATCAAAAAGGGTGATGAGGTTATGGGAGGTAGAGTTCGAGTTAAGGTTGTAAAAAACAAAGTAGCAGCTCCTTTCAGACTTACCGAGTTTGATCTAATGTACAACGAAGGTATATCTCGTGAAGGTGAAATAATCGCCCTAGGAGAAAAGTACGAAATCGTACAGAAAGCTGGAGCCTCATACTCATACGGAGATATAAAGCTTGCCAGAGGATATGATGCTACAAGAACTTTCCTTAGAGAAAACAAAAAAATTGCAGACGAAATTCTAAAGAAAATTAAATCTGAAATGAAAAAAGAGGAATAATAAAAAACATCCTCTCACTATTATAAAAAGAGATTCTTCAAGTACTACTTGAAGAATCTCTTTTTATGTATAGAATAGCAACCATGCTCAACTACAATGAAATCAAAGAAAGGAGATACATCACTTTAGATAATGAACCATATGAAGTTCTGGAGCACAAAGTTTTCAGAAAACAAAAGAGTAAACCTGTTAATCAAACAAAGCTCCGAAACCTCATCACTGGTGGTGTCAAAGCACATACCTTTCATTCCAACGATACGGCTCCTGAAGCTGATATTGATAAGAAGAAAATAACTTTCCTATACAAAAAAGCAAATCGCCAAACAAACAATACAGAATATTTCTTTTGCCATGACAATGATAGGAGTAAAAGATTCTCTCTTTTAAACGATATCATCGGAGACCAATCAAAGTTCATGAAAGAAAACCAAATTGTTGATGCCCTACTATTCAATGATGACGTCATTGGAATGAGTCTCCCTCTAAAGGTAAATCTCAAAGTTACAGATGCACCACCTGCTGTAAAAGGAAACTCTTCAACAGGTGCAACCAAACAAATAACACTAGAAACTGGAACTGTTATAAACGCTCCCCTGTTTATAAAAGAAGGAGATACCGTCTCAATCAAAACAGAGACTGGTGAGTACACAGAAAGAGTGTCTGGATAGCTTAAAACCGCCCATTACGGGCGGTTTTAGTACTAATCTGACCATATTCCAGAAGCTTTCAGTTTATCCATCAAATCCAGCTCCAGCTCGTATAATGCCACAGAAAGATCCTCTCCGTTTCTTATGTTTTTGATTAAATGCTGTCTGGTCATTCTCCAGTCTGTGAGTATGCTATACACTAGATCGTTGTCCACTTTAAGGAATCTCTTAAGGTGTTTAATCTAGAAGCATAATCCTTATCAATGGCATAAAGTGCCAAATCAAGGTCCCGTCTGTCTCTAATGGTATTAATAAGTCCAAAGCGAACGTTATCCCAATCTTTGTAGAACATGTTTATTAGGTCATTTTTCATATTTAAAGAACTTAAGGTTCAGAGATATTATATAAAAAGAGGTGTGAAATTACGGTAAAAATATGATAAATCAAAAACCCCTCTTTCGAGGGGTTTTTGATACTTCACCTTTATTTAGATACGAAAGGCATAAGTCCCATGAATCTAGCTCTTTTTATTGCGCTGGCTAGCTTTCTTTGGTTCTTGGCAGTGATTCCATTTCTCTTTCGAGACATAATCCTTCCGTGAGGATTAGTGAATTCGCTTAAAGAAGCGATATCCTTGTAATCAATGTGGTTTATATTATTTTCTTTAAAGTAATCTGACATATAAATTAAGTTCTGAAACTATATACTATTAGCTAATACCGTGCAACTAGAATGGGATATCGTCTGGATTGATTTCATCCTCTGGGTATTCAATTGGACTTCCATCGTTTTGAGGTGCTGCGGCAGCAACTGCTGCTTGTGGTGCACCGCTTCCTGCTGGAGATCCTTGGCTTGATCCTTCACCTGTCTTTTGACCAAACTGTACTCGATCTGCAACAATTTCAGTTCTGTACTTCTTTGTTCCATCTTGAGCGTCCCAACTTCTAGTTTGTATTCGACCTTCGATTAATACTGACTGGCCTTTTTTAAGGTATTGAGCTGAAGTATCAGCTTGTCTACCAAACACTACGATATTATGATAATCAACACTCTCTTGCTTGTTCCCATCTTTATCCTTGTAAACTCTATTTGTGGCTACTGAAAATGACGTAACACTGATTCCAGAAGGTAAAGCTTTTTTCTCTGGCTCTTGTGTTAGATTTCCTATTATTATTGCTTTGTTTAAATACATAATGTTATGTTCTCAAATAGTTTTTAGTAAGTCAATCAACAACTTTAGAAAGAATTTATTATTCTTTCACTAAATCTTCAATAGCTTGGTCTACCTCCTTTTCGTTCACCTTATTCTCTTCAACAACAGGTGCAACTACTTCTTCTTTCTTTTCTACTTTAGGCTCTTCTTTTCTCCCTCTTCTGTTATCTCTAGGCTCCTCTTTTTCATTATTACTCTTAATCGCATTGGCAACATCTTCAGAAGAAATGTCTCCTTCTTCAGTTGCATTAATTAGAAGATATCTAAGCATAGACGGAAGTAGATCTAATTCCTCTTTCATCTTTACTAGTGATTCAGCTTCAGCTTTAAATTTAACCCAACCGAAATAGGCTGTGTCATGTTTTTGCTTCTTTGACTCAACATTCTTAGATATTGTGTAAGCAAGGTCAATCAGAGTTGGGTTACTCTCACTAACGATTTCCTTACCGTTTTTAGTAATAATCTCTTTTAGGTTAATAAATTCTTTATCAAGCTCCGCCTCTGGCAGACTTGAAACGAGATTAAAACCAAGTTCATAGAACTTGATCACTTCGTCATGGTTTTGAATTTCTGTTTCTGACATGGAGTTGAGATTAACACATATATGAGTTTTGGGCAATAACTATACTCCAAAAAACTCTTTAGCATTCCCCATCACCTTCTCTCTAACCTCCCTCAGATCCATCCCCTTTATCTCGGCAATCTTCTTCACAACTTCAGAAACATATACAGGCTCATTCCTTTTCCCTCTGTGAGGAACTGGAGTAACAAACGGAGAATCTGTTTCTGACATGATTTTGTCCATAGGCATCATTCTCACCAACTCCTCATATTCTTTCGCAAAAGTGATGACACCGGTAAATGATGCATAGAAACCTAAGTCTATAATCTCCTGTAACTGTTCTTTTGTGGCAGCACAAAAATGAAAGTTCACTCGGAGTTTATCACCAAACTTTTCTTTGTACTCTCTAAGTATTTCTAAAACTTCAGGATATGCTTCCCTACAATGAATCATTAAAGGTTTGTCATATTTCTTCGCAAGCTCAATTTGTTTTCTAAACACATCAATTTGTCTTTCTTTTCCGTCCTCCCCACGAAAGAAGTCTAATCCACATTCCCCCACTCCAACAACCTTTGGTTCTTTGATCAAATCTTCAAAAAACTCCGTATCAAATTCTTCTTCATATGTTGGATGGAGTCCGATAACAGCAAACATGTTGTCATTTTCTTTTGCAAGATCAACAACTTCTTTTGAAGTTTTCTTATCTGTTCCAACGTTGATAACAGTTGTATCTGTTTCTTTAGTTCGCGCGATAACATCCGCACGATCTTCGTCGTACTTATCAAAATTTAAATGCGCATGTATATCTATATATTTCATTAGTCTTTCCTAAAAAATAGTGGAACCTCCGGTTTCTTGTTTTCTTTAATCCCCGCCCTAATCTTCAAACTTGTCTCCGGAAGGATTGGTTCAAGTAACAAAGCCACTTCGTACAATCCTTGTACAAGCCCCTTAATGATCTCCTTTCCTTTCTCCTCATCCTCCTTAATAACCTTAAAAGGTTCCTCATCCTGAATCTTTTGATCAAGATCCCCAATCTTCTTCCATACGAAATCTCCCACTTTTTGTAGGTTAAACTCATCAAATGCTTTTGTATATTCGGAAGGAAATGGAACGTCCTTCACCTCAACACCATCAAGATTATCCTCTGACATCTTTAAAATTCGATTGGTTAAGTTACCTATTCCATTTGCAAGATTTGCATTGTAGGCTTCTTTGAAACGTGATGTGGTAAAACCACTATCCTCGTACGGATGTATTTCTCGGATAAGATAATATCTCATAGCATCAGTTCCATACTCATTAACAATATCAACAGGATTGATAACATTCCCGATACTCTTAGACATCTTTACTCCATCACTTGTAACAAAGCCATTCACAATTACAGTGTTTGTAGTTGGTAACCCAACAGAAAGCAACATAGCTTGCCACCTTGAAGCTTGGTGGATGACATTATCCTTTCCACAGTATTGAACCGGTGTTCCACCTACCCAATACTTCTCGAAATCCCCCTCTGGCCACCCCAGTGTAGAGATATAGTTTACAAGGGCATCAAACCAAACATACATAACGTGTTCATCATCTCCCGGAACAGATACTCCCCAAGGCATTTTATCTTTCAATCTTGAAATACTAAAATCTTCTAATCCTTGTTCGATTAGACTTGTGAGTTCATTTAATCTAAATTCTGGTACAACTTTTATCTCATCACTTTCATATCTAGAAAGTAATTCTTTTCCAAACTCTGAATATTTAAAGAAATAATTTTCTTCTTCAACCTCTTCTGGTTTTGTACCTGGATGATGAGGACAATATTCATCAACAAGGTCTTTGTCTGTGATAAACATTTCACATCCTTTGCAGTATAGTCCTTTGTATTTCTTCTTATAAATATATCCATTTTTGTCACACAACTTCCAAAACTCCTGTGCTGCTTTCTTATGATCTTCATCTGTAGTTCTGATGAACTTGTCGTATGAAAGATTAAGAGTTTCTTTCAACGACTTGAAATGTTCTGCATTTCCATCAACAAAGGCTTGAGTATCTATTCCCTCTTCCTCTGCTCTTTGATGAATCTTCACACCGTGCTCGTCTGTACCTGTATTAAAAAACACATCAAAGTTTTGAAGTCTTTTGTATCTTGCTACTGTATCTGCACGCACTACTTCAAGAGCAAAACCAATATGTGGTTTTGAATTAACATACGGAAGTGTTGTTGTTATATAGAAAGGTTTTTTACTAGTCATAGTATGACGAGTGTATAAAAGTTAGCGTTTCTTAGCAAGTTTCTTTTCTTCTTCAAGTTTACTCCTCTCAATATCTCCAAGAAATTCCATAAAGGCAGCTGCTATTGGAACTGCAATGATAATACCTAGGAACCCGGCAATTTTGGCACCTATGATAAGGGCGAGGATAGCGACAAGAGCTGGAATACCAACAATCTTCTTTACTACTAAAGGGTGAATCAACTGACTCTCAAACTGTTGAATGATTAGATATAGACCTGTTGTTAGAAGTCCCAGAGAAGCTCCTCCTTCAACTAAGGCAAACCCAACAGCAGGGACTGCTGCAAGAATAGGACCAAAGACCGGTATAAGTTCCATTATCGCTGCGATAACAGCAAGAAACAAAGCATTATCTACCCCAATGATAGAGAGACCGAGATATGTAAGTGCACCAACAATTGCTGCGAGTAGGACCTGTCCTTGCATCCAAAGACCAATCTTTTTCTGTGATCGTGCCCAAAGGTCAAGTACATACGCTTCATTCTTTAAGGGTGTGATAATTCTAAGGAAATTAGCAACTCCATTTTCTTGTACAGCAAGATAGAAGGAAATAACTATAATCAATACGAAACTTAAAATACCTCCCAAGAAACTACTTGCTGTACTAATAAATCCTAACGTCGCACCAGATATAGTATTTGTTATCTGTGATACCAAATCACTAGTCAAAAATGATGATGATAATGACTCAGCAATTCCTCCAACACCTGGGAGACCAAGTGCTTCATCCCCTGACAGAGATTCAAAGTATGTAGGCAGAGTAACCACCAAACTTCTGATATCATCAACAAGTGGTGGTAGGAATATCGCAAACATTCCAATCAAGACCACCAAGACTGAAACATAAATAGCCACAACAGATAGTACTCTGTTTATCTTATACCTCCCTAGTAGTCTAGTAATAGGCTCAATTGCTGAAGCAATTATGATTGCAGTTACGATTACTAAAACTAGGTCTCTTATTATATACAGAACATAAAGTGACAAAAGTATCACTATTGTTTTTATAATAGTACTTGGTGTAATAGAGACCAGTATTGCGTTGTCAGTTTTTCTTGTCATTACCATAATTTTACCACCTAAAACTTTTATTACAATTTTTAATAACTAAAAACCCCAAACAACTAAGTTTAGTTGTTTGGGGTTTTATATTAAAAAGAGCTCTAAAGGATATCTAAATACCCTAACCCTCTACCGATTCCAACCACCAGTAAACCTAATCCTATTTTTATAAAGATTACTTTAAGATGTTTTTTGGATTTTACATCCAAAAGATCCATAAATGAAAAAAATATAGAGAGAGCTCCAATAAACATTATTATTCCTGACATTTTTGTACTTTTCCTTTCTTGTTAAGTTTCAAGGAACTCTAATGCACAAAAACTATATAGTCAACAACTTCTTAAACTTACCTTCATCCTTAAAAGGTCCAACAATTGCAAGATTTAGATTGTCTTCTTTTGCGATTTGATTGAAAACCCTTTGAATATCTTTTGCAGTAACTGCTTTTAGGTTCTTGTACTTCTCTTGTGGACTTACTATATCTTGATGATGAAGTTCTTGAAATCCAAAGAAATCAGCATACTGGTCTGAAGTTTCAAGTGATGTGGCGATAGAACCAAGTATCAGCTCCTTAGCTTTCTTTAATTCTTTCTCATCTACAAGTTCATCTTTTAGTTTTTTAAACTCATCCATGATAACAGAAACTGCCTCCTCTGCTCTCTTATTTCCTACTCCAGCATTAACAACAAAAAGTCCTGCGTCTGTGACAGTATCACTGTATGCTTTTGTGTAGTAACACATACCAAGTTCATCTCTCATCTTAGTAAACAGTCTTGAACTAAAACCTTGTCCAAGTACAGTAGCAGCAACTTTAAGAGCAAAATTTCTCTTATCTCCCATCTTAAATCCTCTGAATCCAATGGCGATATGAGCTTGATCAGTTTTCTTATACTTTACTTTAGTTTGCGCTCCTTTCTGACTTTCTTTGATCTTCTTTTTCTTAATTACCTTTCCATCATTCACATTAATGAAAGCTTCCTTAACTTGTTTCAAAATTTTCTTTTCATCAAAGTTTCCAGCTACAACAAAAGTTGTTTTGTCCGCAACATAATGTTCTTTATGATACTTAACAAAATCTTCTTGTTGGAATTTTTTAATGTTCTCTTTTGAACCTAAGATAGTTCTACCAGCTGGTTGGTCTCCGTACAGAAGTTCTCCAAGAACTTCCCAAACTCCTCTTTGAGGAAGATCTTCGTACATGTTTATCTCTTCGATAATAACCCCTCTTTCAATATCAATATCTTTTTTAGGAAATGTTGGGTTTATATATATGTCAGAAACAATATCTATAACCTTAGGTAGTTTCTTGTAGTGAACCTTCGCGTAGTAACCAGTATACTCTTCACCAGTGAAAGCATTACTTGAGGCTCCCATACCATCAAGTTCTAACTTAATATCATCCCCTGTTCGACCGGATGTTCCCTTGAAGCACATGTGTTCAAGAAAATGAGAAAGGCCATTTACATTCTTATCCTCATAATGTGATCCGGTTTCAACCAAAACCATTCCGATAGCTGTTTGAGTATCTTTCATTGGGATAAAAATAACTCTTAAACCACTTGGTAGTATATGTTTCTTATATTTCATGATCGTCAGTTTAACAGAAAGCAAAAGAGCGGGCAAATTTGCCCGCTCTTTAAGGTTTATTTTTTCTCTAGAGCATCTACATAAAACACAAATTAATTCGTATCACCAAACGTATTTTCTGTTTTTGTAGGAACTCTGAACGGTTCTCTAATTGGGGTTTCATGAACCCAACTGATGTCATGTGGATCTATTTCGTCGTTAAACATAGCTTCAAAATATTCATACCACACTTTTGTTTTTAGATAGAGGTATTTTTACAACTTCCCTTTCAAATATGAAAGTATTTCTTCAACCTTAACCTTCTCCTGCTTTCCAGTATCTCTGTCTCTCACAGTAACCTCTCCCTCCTCTAGAGTTTCAAAATCAACAGTTACACAAAGTGGTGTTCCTATCTCATCTTGTCTTCTGTATCTCTTTCCAACATTCCCATTGTCATCAAACATAACTTGTGGAATCTCTTTTCGAATAGAATCAAATATTTCTCTAGCTTTTGAAACCAACTCTGGTTTGTTTTTAAGTAGAGGAAAGACTGCAACTTTCACTGGTGCAACTTCTGGTTTCAATTTCAAGAAAACTCTCTTCTCTCCATTCATCTCATCTTCTGTGTATGCAGAAACCAAGACTGCAAGAACTGACCTATCAACTCCGAGTGATGGCTCAATCACATGAGGTACTATCTTTTCTCCTGTATCTGGCATTACGTAGTTTAGATTATGATTGGTTAGATCATAGTTAGTTCTATATGCTAAACCATATAATTCCTTCTTTCCAAATGGAAATTCAAACTCAAAATCAATAGTTTTCTCTGAGTAGTGCGCTCTATCATCTCCTTCTACATCAAGTTCACTAACCGAATCTTTCTCAAGACCGATTCTCTCAACATACTCCCACATTACTTTCTTCCACTCCTCGAAGTGCTTCTCCCAATCATTTTCATTTACAAAATATTCTACTTCCATTTGTTCAAACTCTCGTACTCTAAAGATAAAATCTCTTGGTGCAATTTCATTTCTGAACGCTTTACCGATTTGTCCTATTCCAAAAGGAAGTTTTGGATGGAATGAATCAATAATGTTTTTAAAGTTTACAAAAATACCTTGTGCAGTTTCAGGTCTAAGATACGATACATCCTTACCAGATACACCAACCTTTGTTTCAAACATCATATTAAATTGTTTTGCCTCACCAAGATCTCCTTTACATTCTGGACAACTATCTCCTTCTATATGATCTGCTCTAAATCTTTTTTTACATTTAGTACACTCAACCATTGGATCAGAGAACCCATCGACATGTCCACTAGCTTCCCAAACTTTTGAACTCATAAGGATAGAAGCATCTAGTCCGTAAACATCTTCACGACTATCAACAAACATACTCCACCAAATGTTTTTAATATTGTTCTTCAAAGAAACTCCTAGAGGTCCGTAGTCATATGTACCAGCGAGACCACCGTACACCTCAGAACCCTGGTATATAAAACCACGCCTTTTGGCTAAAGAAACTATGTCTTCCATGTTTACGTCTTTTTTCATATCGATATATTACCTTAATTAATCTATTCTACAACTTCACCATTGGCGACACTATCCGTAATAGTAGTTGGAGAAACCATATTTTTAGAAATTGTTGATTTTGTATATGTGTCTTGAGCCTTGAATACAGTATTCTTTATCAAAGGTAAATAAGTACCTATCTGAGTAGTACTTGGAATTAAAGACACTTTGAAAGATGCTGTCCTTTTAGGCAGTGTATACCCAGATCCAGCAGAAACATTTCCGACTTCCCAAACTATAGATTTTGACACACTGTCGTAACTAAAATCTTCTCCACTCGGAGAAACTACACCGGCCCAATCAACATACTCTGGCAGTACAGCTATTATTCTCGCGTTTGATAAATCACTAGATGTATTAGATATATCCCACTGAATTGTATATGTAGTTTTTTGATCTACCTTAGGTGGTATTGGACCTGAGTTTGCTATCGATCCTACTCCGTAGAAAGACGCTGCTGATGTATCTACTTTTGAATTAAACTTTATGTTTTTAAATACAGTAGAAACAATTTCCTCTTCAACATTATTTTCATTAACTCTTCTACCTTTTACTGTTGCTTCAAAGTTAATTTCTGGATTACCAACACCAAATAAGCTCTTTGAAGAAAAATCAAAGGACACAGTTCCTTCTTTTCTTGGAAGAATCTCTTTAAACCTATCATCTGTATTTGGTGTCCAAACTATTGTGTCGTCTATTGATCTATATAGTCCTGTTCTTGAGCTTATTTTTTTTTCGTCTACAGCACTTCCTGATATCTTAACTTCTATAGTAGCGTTATATATTGGGTCATCTAAATTGTTATTATACTGAACACTAGCTGAAATAGTCTGCCCTAAATCTTTAACAATTTCATCTGAAGTGTTGCCATCAAAAGCTATATCTAAACCAAAGAATGATTTTTTTATCGTTACAGATCTAAGTAAACTAGTAAACACAACTTCCATTTCACTTCTATTTATTGCATCAGCTAATCCAGTTTCGAATTTAAATATTCTTTCCTCATTGTTTTGTCCCTCTAGTCTTCCTTTTATTTCAAAAGTTTTAGTGTCATTAGGATCCAAACTTTTAATTAACCATGTGCCGTCATCAATAGGTTCTAGGTCTGAATCTAGAAACGTAAACCCAAATGGATAATCAACTGTAACTAAAACATTTTCTAATCTTGTATTTGAATTAGAATTAACTTCCACATCAAACTTAATGTCCTGACTAGAACTAATTTCTTTTATATTATTCACTCCGATTCTTATTGGTGATGACTGTAATACAATATTGTATATCTTTTTCTTTTCAAAAACTGCTGTTGAATCAGCTAATCTATACTCTACTCTTACTTCAATTTCTTTATTCTCGTATTCCTCACCAAACAAAACTGATCTCTTTGTTTTCTTTACAATTGAATTAGGTGAAATATTTCCGAGTGTTTCCCTGTCTCGTGTAAGACTATCCTTGATAGAGTCTGGGTTTTTTGTGTTGGATGGGTACTCAATTATCAAATCAACTACTTCAAGTCCTACTTGATTATTGTTCTGAACAATAATATCAAGAGACAGTTCCTCACCACCACCAATTTGAACTGGACCAATGATTGTTATATCTACATCGCTCCCCGATACTGTTTGAATCCCTTGGGAAAATACAAAAAGTCCGTAACCTACAGACACAGCAAAGAAAACGAAGGCTAAAATGAAAATAACTTTAAAAGCATTAAATTTACTTTTACCTGAAAAATCTCTCTCAAGTTCTTCATCAATACCTTTCTCCCCTCCCCAGTCAGTATTTAAATTACTTTCTTCTCTATTTAGTATTCTTCGCTTACGTACGTCAAAAGTTTCTCCGGGTGTATAGAGTCTTTCTTGTAACTTTTCTAATTTTGACGAATCGTCGTTTTTAAACTCGTCCATTCTCAATATTATACCATGTTAAAGCTGGCTTTCTTTTATTGCCCTGTTGATTTCGTTGATTGCAAACTTAGATTTTTGATTCATCTTGTCTAAGAGATCGTTATCCCATCTAAAGTGATCATCTAGAAACTCTCTGAGCTCTGCTCTACTACTTATATATCCAAGATTATCTAAAATACGAAGTGCTAACATATATTCAATATCTAAGATGTTTTCATCTTTTATCTCCCCTTCCAAAAACTTTTTTGAAGAAGTTAGTATTTCATATAAACCTTCATTCTTTTCTTCACCCTGAAGCAATCTCTCAAGAAGTGCTGATACACGAGCAACAACCATAAAATTCTTGTAACTTAAACCACTCTTCATATTTTCTTCAGGAGAAGCATTAACAATCATCCATCCTCCTTTTCCTTTAACTAAAGAAACTTTGGAAAAACAATATGGTTGAAGAGAAAATCTAAGTTTAGATTTTAGATATCTAACTCCTTTAGCTTTAGCTTTAATCAATCCAAACTCTTTACTAAAGAGGATGATAAGATAGTCCGCTTCGTTGGAAGGGATATTGTTCATGACGAAAGCGTCAGTGTTATATATATTGTGCATGTTATTCTTCTATCTTAATACCAATCTCAGTGTTCAATACTTTAACTTTTTGACCATCATTCTCTTCATATTTAACATTTAAAACATTAGTTGTTTCCATAATCTCCTTTTTATTCTTCTCGAACATTTCTTTTACATTACCTTGTGCTCCAACAACGATACCCACTTTATCAGCTGGGTTTAGTTCGGCATTCTTTCTGAGACTTTGTATTAGACGTATAACTTCTCTAACAGCTCCCTCTTCAAGAAGTCTTGGTGAAAGTTCTGTATCAAGAACAACCTTATCTTCCTGTTCTTCTTTAAAGATGACCTGTTTTACATTTACTTCATCCTTGATGATGTCCAGGAGATCATCACTCATCTTGTTTCCTTTTACAGTTATCTTCTGAATTGGTTGTCTAACTTTTATACCCACACTTGATCTAGCTTCTAGAGAGATGTTTACAATATCTCGAACCTCCTTCATTTCTTTTAGGACAGCTTCGTTAATACTTTCAGTTTGTGGCCATTTATCTAAGTGAACGCTTTTATCTAAATACTCGAAGTTCAGATTATTAACAGTCTGGTATATATTTTCAGAAACGAAAGGCATGAACGGAGCTAGTAGTTTAGAAAGTTCTCCCAAAACAAATTTGGTAGTTGAAAGTGCTAACTCTCTTTCAAAAGATTCACCCTTAAAAGTATCTCTTGATCTTCTTATGTACCAAGTTGAAAGATCATCAATAAACAAAACAAATGGTTTTGTTGCCTTATCGATTTCCAAGTTATCAAGTGCCTTTGTAACTTGGTTTCTTGTTTCTCTAAGTCTTGCGATTATCCACTTATCCAAAACATTATTACTCCTATCATTTCCAATCACAGAAGTATTTGTGTACATACTATAGAAGGTGTACACATTATCTAATCTGTTGATTATCTTCTTCACTACATCATCAACTCCTTTTTCACTAAATTTAAGTTCTTCTCCTTTTACTACTTGTGAATTCATTAGGAAAAACCTTAGAGCATCGGCTCCGTACTTGTCCAAAACAATATTAATGTCTGGATAATTTTTTAAACTCTTACTCATTTTTCGTCCGTCCTCTGCAAGAACAAGGCCGTTAACAACTACTGACTTAAATGGAGCTTTTCCAAACAAAGCTGTGTTTATAACCATAAGTGTATAGAACCAACCTCTTGTTTGATCTACTGCCTCAGATATGAAATCAGCTGGGAATCCTTTTGATTTCTTAAACCAGCCGCCAATGTCAAAAGTTTTATTGTTCTTTGGATATCCATTACTTGCGAAAGGAACAGATCCTGAATCCACCCAAGTATCTAATACGTCTTCTATCCTTTTGTACGTTTTACCATCTTCTTTGAAGGTGATGTTATCAATATACGGTCGATGAAAATCTAATTCGAAATCTCTGTTATGTGGAATCTTTGCAAAGTCATATGTTTTAAAGTGTCCTGTTGCAACAAAGTCATCATTCCCTTCTTTTATCTCCACTGCTTCATTAACATTAAGACCGTCCTTGATAGCTTCAAGCATCCAAACGACATATTCATGAGTTACTATCAGTATTGTTTTGTTTTCGTATGCTGAATCTATGTCATATATGAAATCCCCGACTCTCTTTCGTACGTCGCTTAGATTTTCACCTCCTGGAGGAGTTTTGAAAAACTTTTCTTTTTGATTAGAAAAATACTTTCTATATTCATGAATTGTTTTACCGTTAAAACTATCCCCAACTTGTGTTTCTTGTATTCTCTTATCAACCACGATATTGTCATGGGATATTCCTAACTCATCTGCAACAAGCTTTGCCGTTGCATGAGTACGAAGTAGTGGTGATGTAATTATGACATCAGGCTTGTTTGATCTTAATCCAGATGCACAAGCTGTTGCTTCTTTCGCTCCCTGCTCTGTCAGATTACTGACAATAGAGTTATCAGAACTAACAGTTTCTTTTACATTACTTTCCGCTTGACCGTGACGCATTACAAAGTATTTGTTTGTACTTCTTGTTTTCTCTTTTATGCTTTCAAGTGAACTCAGGACTTTTACATCACCTTCTTCTGATTTCCATATTGGAATTGGAGTTCCCCAATATCTTGATCTCGAGATAGACCAGTCTTTAGCTTCTTTAAGCCAATTACCAAATCTAGACTTTCCAACGTTTTCTGGAACCCACTTAATCTTGTTGTTAGCAGCGACCAATTTATCCTTTAGATCAGTAACTTTAATGAACCACGAACTCATTGCATAGTTAATTAGTGGAGCATCTGTTCTCCAGCAGTGTGGGTATGAATGAACAATCTTTTTCTTTGAGAAAAGGCTTCCTTTATGAGCAAGATGCTTAATGATCTCAATATCAGTTTTTTGGTGGTCATCTTTTGGTTTTACCTCCATACCAGCAAAATCTGTAACTTCATCTTTAAATCTTCCATTCATATGAACGTGTGAGATGATTGGTATGTTGTTTTCTTGTCCAAGACCAAGGTCTTCATCACCAAATGCAGGTGCTATATGAACTACTCCTGTTCCTTCACCAACTTCCACAAAAGAAGCAGCGTAAATTTTCCATCCATTCTCTTTATTCTCCAAATCTTCTTGTTCACTGTAATATTTAAATACTGGTCGGTATTCTTTTCCAACAAGTTCACTCCCTTTGAAAGTTTCTAGTATTTCTACTTCTTCTTCAAAAACTTTACCTACTAATTCTTTAGCGACAATATATTTTCCACCAGGAGCTTTAACTTTTGCATATTCAACATCCTCGTTAACAGCAAGGGCTGCATTACCAGGGAGTGTCCAAGGTGTTGTTGTCCAAGCAAGAACAAAAGTATTTTGTTCTTCTAATAACTCAAACTTAGCTGTTACAGAAATATCTGTAATGTCTTTGTACCCGAGGTTCACTTCAAAGTTTGAAAGTGCTGTCTCAAGTAGTGGTGACACATGCATTGATTTAAATCCTTCGTAGACCAATCCTTTGTTATATAGCTCTCCGAACATCCACCATACAGATTCTGTGAATTTTGGATCCATAGTTGTATAACTATTCTCCATATCAACCCATCTACCAGTTCTTGGTATGATATCTTTCCACTCTTTGTCATATTTAAAGACACTTGCCTTAGCCTCGGCATTAAATTTTTCTACTCCAAACTCTTCAATATCTTCTTTAGTCTTTAGATTATTTTCTTCTTGAATTAGTTTTTCAATTGGAAGACCGTGACAGTCCCATCCCCACTTCCTCACCACTCTCTTTCCATTCATTGTTTGGTATCTAGGAATGATATCTTTTATAGTTCCAGGAACTAAGTGACCATAGTGTGGAAGTCCCGTAGCAAAAGGAGGACCATCGTAGAAAACATACTCACCATTTGGTGCGTCTCTATCTACTGATTTCTTAAAGAAGTCTCCTTCTTTCCAGAATTTAAGTATTTTCTCTTCTCTTTTAGCTATTTCTGTTTTATTAGAATCCTCCATATGTTTGTATACAATACGCTTATATTACCATTTTTCAAGTTCTACATCCTTTCCACCACTTTTATACCCAAAACGTCTAGTGACTTCTTGATTACATTCATTGTGGCCTCAGTTAAAGCTACTTTGTATGGAGAATTTGGATCTTTAGTATCTACAATCTGTGATTGAGCATAGAAAGAGTTGTACGCTCCTGCCACTTCAGTGGCGAAAGAGACGACTGCTTGTGGTGCATAGTTTGAGTATGCATATTTGATAACTTCAGGAAGTCTGTACAAAAGCTTTTCAAGTTCGCTAACATCCCAATCATCACTTGCCTCGCCTACTTTCACCCCTTCGGCTTTAGCTTTCTCTAGAATAGATCTAGCTCTTGTATATGTGTATTGAAGATACGGTCCTGAATCCCCTTCGAAAGAAACTGACTTTTCAAAATCAAAGATTATATCTTTTCCAATTGATTGTTTAAGGATTGAATACTTTATCGCACCAACCGCAACCGCTTCTTTCACTTCTTCTTTGTTTTCAATATCTCTATCTTTGATTCTTTCTTCAACAAGTTCAGCTATGTCATCTATGATTCCTTCTCCGGTAACGACATTACCTTTTCTTGAGCTCATCTTTCCTGATGAAAGTTTCATCATTCCGTGTGACATGTGTTTTGTCTTTGAAGCCAATTCTGGAAAAACATCATTCATTGCAGAAAGGATAACTTTGAAGTAACTATCTTGTTCATTACCTGTAATGACAACAGAAGAGTCATAGTTGAATCTCTCTTTTTTAGCTTGAGCTAAACCAAGTTCTTTAGCTTCATATGTAGGAAGACCTTGGGAGTTTATAAATACTCTTTTATGTAGTCCTTTTTTCTCACCGTCGTAAATTATAGCACCCTCACTTTCTTCAAAGATTCCATTTGATATATTATCTTCCACAGTCTCCTTCCCTCTTTCTGCCTCCTCACTTTCAAAGAAGTAGTAATCAAAGTCGGTTCCAAGTCTTTCATATATTGTTTCAAAATAGTCCAGACTCCACTTTCTTCCAAGAGAGTATAGTTCATTTAAATCATCATCTGATTTTGCAAAGAGTTTTTTGTTCACCTCAAGTATCTCAGCTTTTACACCTTCATCCTCTTCAAACTTTTGTGATCCAAGTGTATACGCCTTACCCAAGAAATTAACTTTATCTTGTATTGTTTTGTCTTCATCAGGAAGATCACCTTGCTTCATACCCCATACAGCAATAGCTACATTTCTTCCCATGTCTCCCTGCCAGTTAGCTCTCTTAACATATGCTCCATTAGCTTCAGCCAACCTAGCGATGCTCTCCCCTACTGTATTACTCATTAAGTGACCAATATGAAATTCTTTAAAAGGATTTGGATCGGTAAATTCAACAATGATCTTTTTGTTTTTCAAAGAATCATTCTCTCCAAAGTTATTATCCTTCAATATATCCTTAGTTTTTGAAAGAAAATATTCTTTTGATAGGTAGAAATTAATAAATCCAGGTCCCGCTATCTCAATCCTATCAATCTCCTTTGGAGTATGTTTTCTAATATTCTCTACAATTTCTGTAGCTACTTCTTTAGGATTTTTCCCTGCGGCTTTAGATACTATTAAAGAAACATTTGTGGAGTAATCTCCATTTGATGTGTCAGTTGGGTGTTCAATTTGAAAATCAGCTTGTCCTAAAGACAAGTCATTTAATGCTTTGTTTACCGTCTCTTTAATTGTTTCCTTCATTGGTATAAAAATATCATTTAAAAAGGAAATTGCCCAGCCGTAATTACGACTGGGCAATATATAATTCTTTTGTTCTAGAGCTTTTTTTTCACATGACTCCAGATTTCTTCGTGAATTTCATCAATAGATTTTCTATTGTTAATATGGATCCAGTTTCCGGACAAGATGGGTTGCCGAAAAGCTTTAGAAACTTTATCATATAACGAATCATCGATCTTATTCTTGTGATCTTTTTCTATACTCCCAGTGTATTGAGTACCGTAGAGAAGGAAGGTTATGTCGGGTTTTAACAGATTTGTATTAATCCTCCAAAGAAGCTTAATATCAACTCCTCCACTAATTCCCCAAGCATAACTTGTTCCAATGTAGTCTTCGGTAACGACAGGTCCTACCTCTATCATAGACTTAAGTTCACTACTATTCTCTGTCCTCCTTAAAGCATAGAGAAACTGTGTCTCACGAGGAGAAAGATCTTCTGGATGATCTTTTAAAGTGGCACTTAATGAGGTAATTGAGTTAACTGGGTCTACATATTTAGAGACTGGACCAGGTATTTCTTCTCTTATTCTCTCAAAGAGTTTTTCAAGTTGAGTCGACTTACCGGTATTATTCATACCGCAGATAACAATAAATGGATTTTTATTCATTTGTACTTTCTTGTTGAATTCAAAAGAAGATTACCACAACAAATTACTTGTGACCAGTAGAGCCAAAACCTCCTTCTCCTCTTTCAGAACCACTCAACTCATCAACTTCTATTAAGTTAGCAGTTACTTTTTCTTGTATTAACATTTGCGCTACCTTGTCATGTTTTTCAAATGTATATGACTCACCAGTGATATTTATCATTACGATATTTATTTCACCTCTATATCCAGAATCCAAAACACCAGATGTTTTTATCTGTCCTTTCTTGTATGAAACTCCACTCTTGTCCCAAACCAGTCCTACATATCCTTTTGGAATCTCCATAGCTATTCCAGTTCTAACTAACTTTCTTTCCATTGGTAGAATAGTTGTGTCTTCCAGTGCATAGAAATCCATCCCAGCATCATCATCTGTTGCGTATGTTGGTGCTTTAGCTTCAGGATATAGCTTTTTAAATTTAACGTCCATTTTTTAAAATCTTATCAATTCTCCCCGCAAGCTTTACCATATCTTTCTCATCCATTCCTTGTGTAGTTACAAAAGCAGTTCCAATCCTAATTCCTGAAGGATCCATTGGTGACCGAGTATCTTTTGGAATTGTATTTTTGTTTACGATAATTCCTTCTTTCTCAAGTTTTGAACTTGCCTCCTTTCCACTAACACCTTGTGAAATAGTATCAACCAAGAAAAGATGTGTGTCTGTTCCTCCTGATACAATTCTCCATCCAAGTTTTTTCAATTCTTCACTTAATGTTTTTGCATTTAAAACAACTTGTCTTATGTATTTTTTAAAGTCTTCACTTTGTGCTTCTTTTAGTGTCACTGCAGTTCCTGCAATTTGATTCATGTGTGGACCACCTTGGATTCCAGGGAACACTGCCTTATCAATATCTTTAGCCAATTCTTTCTTACAAAATATAATAGCTCCACGTGATCCTCTCAATGTCTTGTGAGTTGTAGTAGTTACAACATCTGCATATTCAAATGGTGATGGGTATTCACCTCCAGCAACTAGCCCTGCGATATGTGACATATCAACCATTAATTTTGCACCACAAGCATCTGCGATCTCTCTAAACTTTTTCCAATCAACAATTCTTGGATATGCTGTGTAACCTGCAACGATAACAGTTGGTTTTTCTGAAATGGCTATTTCTTTTACCACTTCGTAGTCGATATGTTCATCTTCCCCTACTCCATACGAGATTTGTTCCCAAACCTTTCCTGTAATTGAAACTTTGTGACCATGAGTTAAGTGACCTCCATCACTTAGACTCATTCCCATAATCTTTCCTCCAACTGGCACAAGTGCGAGATATGCAGCTAAGTTAGCGGGAGAACCTGAGAGTGGTTGTACATTAACGTGCCATGAGTCATCTAAACAAAAAGTTTCTACAGCTCTCTTCTTAGCAAGATCTTCAATCTCATCAATATACTCATTTCCTCCATAGTATCTAAATTGAGAATAACCTTCCGCATACTTGTTAGTTAGTTGAGACCCTAAAGCCTCTAGGACATCTTTTGATACATAGTTTTCAGATGCGATAAGGTTAACGGCGCTCCTTTGTCGTTTCTTTTCGATCTTTATTATTCTCTTTACCTCTTTGTCTTTCATTCCAATAATTATGCAGAATATATTGTTTTTAGCAAACAAAAAGGCCCGATTGCAACTGCAATCGGGCCTTAAAAGAGCGAAGAACTAATCCTTCCATGGGAGGAAGTGCTTGCTAAGGCGAGCACCTCTTTGACCTCCATAATGATTCACTCCAGTATTACCGTATGTGACTTTTGGAGGATCAATCATCCTTTCAAACTTGAACCTACAAACAGGGTCACGGTGTCGAATGATTATATTCTCAAAAGGACGAACTTCAAGAGTTGCTGTGTCACCAGTACCCTCTCCGTTATTTCCCCAACCCCAACCAGGATCAAAGAATCCTGCATAGTGAGATCTAAACTCACCACATCGCTCATCCATTGGAGCTATTTCAGAAGCCAAGTTTGGTGGAATTCTAATCCCTTCACACGTTGAAAGAATATAGAATTTTCTATTCTGAAGATGGAGTTGATTTGTTTCAGCACAAACACGTTTGAAAAAGTTTTCAGGATCGTGATTTTTCATCGACATATCTAAAACATCTTCAGTTGTAAGCGCCTGGAAACCAATTCCATTGCCTAAATCAAGTGATAGAATCACTGATCCATCTCCGTCATAGGTGTTAACCTCCGATGATGGTACAGGTCTTTCTGTGTGTTGATCCCAAATAAGTTTTTCAGACTTATTCAAAGCCTCAAACTCAAATCCACGAAGTCTTGTATCGGCATTAAAAAGCCGAATCTGACAAAGACTAAGCCCTTCTTTAACTATAACTCTAAACGATTTAGGAATTACAGAAATCCAGATCTCTCCTTGGTATCCTTTCGACACTCCATCAAACCTTGGAACACCGTCAGAAAGAAGTCTTACATGGACATCAACCCTGCCAGTGCTCGACTTAGGATTTGAATATCCATACACATCAGAAGGAAGTTTTAACTTCTGATTCAGACGGATAAGATATGTTTTTCCTATTTCAAGCGGCTGATCTAAAGAGATCTTTTTTTCATTCCCAAGACTGACTAGAACATCTCTAACAGTTTCCTTTTTGGTTGGAAGCAGAATTCCTGGCACCTCATATGCCTCGCTCGAAAGAGTAAGGTCTAGTGATGCTGGTTGAAACTGGTCTTCAGTTATAATTCCGATAATTCTTTCAGTATCCCGAAGTTGCATTAAGTTCTGGTGCGCTAACGCTCCCCTATCATTAGAATGGTATTTTCTTTTCATGATCGTCTGGGAATGATGGTATTTAAAATATGTTGTCATGTCAATCAAATTGATATATACATAACCTTGAACAACCCATTAAATAAATGAAACAGTACATTGATATTCTTAGAAAAATCAAAGAAACCGGAGAAGACAGAGAAGGTAGAAACGGCGACACCAGAGCTCTCTGGTGCGAACAAGCTCGCTTCAATCTTGAAGACGGCTTTCCGGCTGTAACAACCAAAAAACTGGCTTTCAAAGCAGTTCTTTCAGAACTGCTTTGGTTCATACAAGGACCAACAAAAAATGGTCGTATGGACAACAACGAACTTAAAAAACTCGTCGGCAAAGATGAAACCGTTTGGACAGCAAACGCCGAGTCTGACTACTGGAAACCAAAAGCTCAATTCGAAGGAGACTTGGGACGAGTGTATGGTGCTCAGTGGAGAGACTGGAAAGGTCCAGCTGGAGAATCTGTTGATCAATTAGCTAACGCTATTGAAAATATAAAGACAGATCCCTATGATCGTCGAATCATTGTTTCAGCTTTCAATCCTGGAGAAATTGACCAAATGGCACTTCCGCCATGCCATCTCTACTACCACTTCTTTGTGGTTAAAGGTAAGTTGTCCATGCATATGGTCCAAAGATCTTGCGACATGTTCCTCGGAGTTCCGTTTAACATCGCAAGTTATGCCATCCTTCTAAAGATGGTTGCACAGGTAACAAACTTGGAAGCGCACGAACTAGTGATCACTTTTGAAGATGCTCACATCTATCATAATCACTACGACGCTGTTGATAAGCAATTAGCTAGAACCCCTGGAGAATTACCACTTCTTTGGATCAATCCTAACATCACCAATATTGATAGCTTCACTATGGATGATTTTAAGTTGGTAAACTACAAACCTCAAGAATCGATTAAAGCCAAAATGGCTGTTTAAGTATAGATCTTTAATGAACAAAAGCCGCTGACCTTCCATGGTCAGCGGCTTTTTACTTTTAGATATTTACTTCAATCTCTTTTTAATATATAGTCCAAATAAATCTAACCCGTACATTTATATATGAGTGAACCAAAAGTACACGCAATAGTAGCAATGACAGAGAGACGAGTTATTGGGAATGGTAGAAACCTTCCTTGGAAAGGATTAAAGCAAGACATGGCACATTTCAAAGAAATGACCATGGGACATCCTGTGATTATGGGACGAAAGACTTGGGATTCTATCCCTGAAAGATACCGACCTCTTGAAGGAAGAACTAACTTTGTTCTTTCAAGAAAAAAAAGATTTATTCTCCCACCAGGAGTCTTCTTGATGGATAATATCGAAGATGCACTAGATCTTGCCACAAAGTTTGATAATGAGAAAGTATTCATCATAGGTGGAGCAGAAATATATAAAGCAGCTCTTCCATATACTCATGTTATTAATGCCACCGTCATCATGAAAGGCTTTACTGGTGATACTCTCTTTCCTCCCATTCCTGAAAACTTCAAAGAGACACCGAGATCGAAAACCTTCGAAGAAAATGGAATTCAATTCTATTACATTGACTACGAAGCGATATAAGAAACTCAAAAGAAAAACGCCTCCGGAATTTCCGGAGGCGTTTTACCTTTTATACTTATTTAACCTCTACCCCCATCGATTTACATGTTCCTTCAATAATTTTTGAAGCAGCATCTAAGTCATTTGCGTTTAGGTCAGTCATCTTCTCTTCTGCGACTTCTCTAACTTGAGCTTTTGTGATTGTACCAACCTTTTTGGTTGTATTTGTACTTGATCCCTTTGGAATACTTATTTTCTTCAAAATTAGTCTTGAAGCAGGAGATGTCTTGTATAGTATTTCAAAACTCTTATCTTCAAAGACTGTTACAACAACAGGGACAATATCTCCCATTCGGTCTTTTGTCTCGTTGTTAAACTTTGTAGTAAATTCTCCAATGTTAATTCCTGCTTGACCAAGTGAAGGACCAAGAGGTGGAGCTGGAGTAGCTTTTCCACCTGGAATCTGTAGTTTCATTTTTTTCTGTATCTTTTTTGCCATAGTGATGAAAGATTACCTTAAATCTTCTTAACCTGCAAGAAGTCTAATTCCACAGGGGTTTCTCGACCGAACATTGAAACCATAACTTTTACCTTACCTCTACCCTCGTCAACATGATCAACCTTCCCCTCAAGCTCCTTGAATGGACCATCAATTATAGTAATTGTATCCCCCGCTTCAAGATCAATAGCATGTTTTGTAACATCTGTGTTCATTCTTGAGAATAGTTCCTCAACCTCTTTCTTTGAAAGTGGCACTGGATATACTCCAGATCCAACGAATCCTGTAACACGAGGTGTGTTACGTACGATGTACCATGAATCATCAGTTACGATCATATCAACAAGAATGTATCCAGGATATATCTTTTCTTCTACTTCTACTCTCTTTCCTCCCTTGATCTTGATCTTCTTTTCGATAGGGACAACTACATTAAAAATCCTGTCCTCCATTCCTAGAGATTCAATTCTTTGATTTAGGTTACGTAAAACGGCACCTTCATATCCTGCGTATGTATGGATCGCATACCAATTACGATCTCTTTTTGGTTGTTGTGTTGCCATATTAGATTAGGAACTTATCTATAAGTCTTGTAAATCCGAAGTCAAGAATACCGATGTATGAAGAGATAAAAGCTGAAATAATGATTACAAGCAATGTATATGATGTAGCTTGCTTTCGTGTTGGCCAACTAACATGCTTCATTTCCGCCTTTGTTTCTTTTAAGTAATTGATTAATTTCATGGTTTTTCTGTATTTAAAAACACCCCTGAGGGGCGTTTGTTATATACTTTATATTGTATCAGGTTTATTGATGTTGTCAAATATATTAGTTAGGTGTATAATATCTCCTACAAGTCCCATTAAGTTGGCCCACCCCTTAACTGGGGAGAAAAGAAAGAAAAGCTGTTAGATATAATCTCTGATAGCTTTTTTTATTAAATCAAACCTTTCCTTATCTAAAATACACATCCTTTCAGTAAATCTCCTGGTATCCATTACTCTCATTTGAGAAAGTATCGCTGTGGCATTTTTCTTATCAACAATCCCAACATCTAACCTATTCCTATCTCTACTACTTGATTTTGTTAATGGAATAACAAAGCAGGTATTTCTACTTGATGGTTTTAATATTAAAGCTGGTCTTTGATATAGTTCACCATTACCATCTTGCTCAAATCCAACGTTTAGTCCCCAACTACACCACCACACTTCTTTTGGGTGATATCGTTTACCATCGAGATTATCTATTTCTTTTTTCAAAGTGTTCCATCTATCAAAATCTTTCATCTTTGGATGTTACCAAAAATGACATTAGGATTTTATAAAAAAATATTAAAAGGATAAGTGTTGTTAAATATATCTATTCATTGTATGTTTGTCTGGAAACCAAATTAGATACTAATGCATAAAAAAATACAGTTCCTTAATACCAACTACAGTATCGACTCTCCATTGCTAACAAATACTCACATACTCATACCAGAAAAAGGATATCTAAAAGTAATAAATTGGTGTTCCGGTAATGACGGCATCCCTGTTATAACCGGATATGAAATGAAATGCGATGTTTCAAGTAAGGTTGCCTCTGAGGCAATAAAAGCGTTTAAACAAATCGTGCTTGAATATGAAGGACATAAGTACTACATCAATCATTCAGTTTACATTAATAATGACCTCATATTTCTTCCAGATGGGAGAAAACTAAAAGTTATGAAGTGGGACGATACACAAGATCCACCAATACCCGAAAAGTTTCTGGTTATAGAGTCTACTCAACTAGTAATCGCACATGAGATGAAGAGTAATAAAATCACACCAGTCGAAACGGCTGTGTAAATTCAACTCATAAAAACCGCTGATCAGAAATGGTCGGCGGTTTCTTCATTGACCACCTCCTCCAAAAGGCGTATTTTATAAATAGAGTGATTAGTATCCGAACTTCTGTTTGGAGTCATATGAACACAACCATAATTAGATATGAGTACTACCCGTGTAATAATCAGCCATGAAGGAACTCTGTATGAAGTTTCTAAAGAAGCCTTCGATGATAAGCCTCCTTTTAGGCTTCCCGACGGAACGATCTTCGAGGTAACTGGATGGTCAGATGACCGTCCTCCAAAAGGTAAAGATTGTCGAACAATTCTTTCGACATACGACGGTAACGACACCGTTGACTTAGTTGAAGCGGTATAACAGAAACTCAAAATCATGGCACAAACATAAAAACACCGATCAGAGATGATCGGTGTTTTAACTTTTACTTTATCTCGTAAGTCACGGAGACCGTAACCGATACCTCATTCTCCCCTACAGGTAGCTCTGGAACTGCTTTGGCTGAAACAGCACTATCAAAGCTAGCTTCCATCATTATTGGACCTCCTCTACCACCTTCCTCATAGAAGTTCACAACCCTCTTTATCTTCACACCTAGATCACTTGCGAGCTTCTCTGCTTTGTCGCGAGCTTCTTCAATAGCCATTGATCTTGCTGATTCCTTCAAAGCTTCAGGATCATCTATTGAGAAGTTAAGTCCTGAGATGTTGGTGATACCTCTTGCACCAACCCCTGAAAGGATTCCTCCTGCCTTTTCTGTATCTCGTACCTTCACAAGTGTAGTTTGATTCACTGAGTATCCAATTAGTTTTCTTTCAGACGCTCCACAATCAAATCCTCTACAAGGAATGTACTCGTAGCGGGGTGAAGCATTATATGACACAGTCTTTATATCCCCCTCTTCGATACCAGACTCCTTAAGGAATTCAAGAACTATATTTGTCTTCTTTGCAGCTTCTTCTTGAGCTGACTCAACAGACTCTGATGTTATATCAACTGAGTATGTAAATGTAGCAACATCTGGAACAGCTACGATCTCTCCAGTACCTTGTACTGTGATTGTATTAGCTGCATATTCCCCATCATTATTCCATGCCACTAACTTGTCTACTACAAGCAGTGTAAGGAAGATTGATAACATAAGTGTTACTAGAACACCTCCGAACAATGCCCATGAAATGGCATAGTTTCTATCGTTAAAGAATTTGTTTAGACATTGCTTCATATATATTGTGATTACTTTTTAATGTATTTAGCATACCTGTATGGAGGGAAATGGGAAACCCCCTCAGGAAGAGGGGGTGGCTACGTTGTATATGTATATCTTTTCGGTTGAGCGATCTTGGTCTTTGGTTATTTGGAGGCCGGTTGAGGCTTCGATGAATTCGATCACACCTCTCAATTCCAATTCTAATTGAGTAAATGTAAAAGGAAATTCAATGGTTTGACCTCTTTCGTTCAAAAGATAGATCTTAATATTTCTTGTAAATCTTACAAGAAAAGAGGTTTGTGATATTAAGACTTTTACATTGTCTCCTTTTAATAGTTTAGTTGCTTTTCCTTCTTTAGTGTACAAGTTCATGGGTTGGTTACCTTTCTGAACCTATATTCCTTAAATTATTACTTGAAGTCAAATACTAAATGTGTTTTAAAATTTAATCACAT
>JBLINH010000004.1:0-44710 GCA_047639165.1 Minisyncoccia bacterium
GGTCTTAAATTACCACAATCAATTGGTGGAGATCTTTATCTTAACAGCCTCACCTCAGCGGAAGGTCTTAAATTACCACAATCAATTGGTGGATATCTTGATCTTAACAGCCTCACCTCAGCGGAAGGTCTTGAATTACCACAATCAATTGGTGGATATCTTTATCTTAGTAGCCTCACCTCAGCGGAAAAAGCAAAATTACGAGAAAGATATCCTCATTTAGCGGATAATATTTAAGAGTTCATAGAAAATAGAGAAGTATTGACTTCTCTATTTTAAGGGAGTTTAATACAGGTCTGTTGTTTTTCCCAACATCTTTTCAAATAGGAACTTTGTTTCAGTATTTATTCTAAGTTTTTCACCAAACTCTCGGGCTTCATCCGGGTTGTTCATCATGTGTTTTATAGCTCTTCCAATATCTTTCGATTGTCTTGGATGAAAAAGTAGGCCAGTTTCTTGTTGAGTTATGATTTCAGGAATACCTCCAACATTACTTGCAATAACAGCACTTCCTGCAAGACCAGCTTCTAAGAGAGTGTAAGGCAAACCTTCTTTAATTGATGGAAATAGGAGAAAGTCAAAACCTTTTAAGTATCTTCCCGCGTCTTGTACTTTTCCAATTAAAAATATTTTACTATTTAAATTATTTTTTTCTATGTATTTTTTTAGAGAATCATATAGTTCTCCTTCTCCTATAATAATGTATATAGCATCATCTATTTCTTTCATTGCATCTATCGCATATATCAATCCTTTGTTTGGATGAAGTTCCGCAATATTTCCAATCCACTTCTTATTTAAATGAATTGAAAGAGCAGGATATTTACTAGCGATAGTTAATCTAGCTATATTCTTAGCCTCGAAATCGATACTCTTTACTCCAGTGTGTATTACATTTAGTTTGGTTTTAGTGAAAGGCCATCTGGATACTTGTAATCGTTCTTCTTCTGAAAGCACGATTACTTTATGTGAAAACAGAATAGTTACCCACGAAAGGAATTTAATTAAAAGAGTATAAGACATTCTTCTTTCTTCGTTGAAAGCCCATCCGTGCGCAGTGAATACAATTTTTTTTACACCAGCTAGTCTTGCCGCAAAAGATCCTAGTCCTGCAATTTTGGAACTATTCAAATGAACTACATCTGGTTTTTCTTTTCTGAAAAGTTTCCAGAGTGAAAGTAGAACATACCATTCTTTTGTTATTGAAAAATCTCTAACCAAACCAGTTAGTTTTATTGTTTGTATTCCACTCTCATCAAGTCTCTTTTTTAGGTCTCCTTCACCACCAAGAGCCACGAGAGTTTCCCATTTTCCCTTATCTAGACTAGTTGAGAGTTCATATACATATTTTTGTGCACCGCCCCAATTAGACTTGGTAATTACGTATAGAATCTTTTTAGGTTGTATTTTTTGTTCCATGTGGATAATATAGATAATATTAAACGATATATGACTATTGTAAACAAAAAAGAGCCAGTCATTTTACTTTTAGGAGATATAGCCTTTTTCTATGTATCTCTTTGGGTGATGCTACTGGTTCGATATGCAGAGATTCCGAGTAGGGAAATATATACCCTTCACGCAATACCTTTCTCCATTGTCTTTTTAGTATGGATTGTAATTTTCTTTATTGCCGGACTATATGAAAGACATACTTCAATGATGAGACAGGTTCTTTCTAATACAATTTTTCAGACACAAGTTATCAACAGTATGGTAGCGGTACTATTCTTTTATTTCATTCCGTTTTTTGTAATTACTCCAAAAACAAATCTATTCATATATCTACTATCATCTTTTGTTCTTCTTGTTATATGGAGATTAGTTTTGTACCCATTCGTCGCTCCAAAAGCAAAACAGAATATTCTACTGATCGCTAGGGGAGAAGAAATGAAAGAATTAAGAGAAGAGATAAACTCATCAAACTTTGGATACAAAGTACTACATTCAATTGATCTTGATGATGTTGAGACCATCGATGTTCAGGAAGATATTGTAAATCAATTCTATGCACATAATGCGAATACAATAATTATAGATACAAAGGATGATAAAGTGATTCCACTTTTACCACATTTATATAATCTAATGTTTTCAAATATTACTTTTATAGATATGCATGATGTATATGAGTATGTGTTTACAAAAGTTCCATTATCTCTTGTGAAGCATGGGTGGTTTTTGGAAAACGTAAGATCAAAACCACATATTATGTATGATGCCTTGAAAAGACTGTTGGATATATTTATTGCAGGTATCTTGGCTATTTTTTCTTTGGTGGTATATCCATTTGTTTGGTTGGGTATAAAGTTCGATGATGGAGGATCACTATTTTATGTTGATAAAAGGGTTGGAATAGGAAACCATGCAATTGAAATTCTGAAGTTTAGAAGTATGAAAGATGGGAGAGAATCAAAAGTAGGGTCTTTTATTAGAAAGACTAGGATAGATGAACTCCCTCAATTGTGGAGTGTTATAAAAGGAGATCTTTCTTTGATTGGTCCAAGACCAGAGAAACCTGAATTGGTTGAAATTTATAAGAAGAGTATTCCTTTCTATGGTGTAAGACTTTTGTTGAAACCAGGACTATCAGGTTGGGCTCAAATGAAGCAGGAAAATCATCCTCATCATGACGCGGATATTGAAGCTACCTGTGAAAAGCTTTCATACGATTTGTTTTATATAAAGAATAGATCTTTTCTTCTGGATCTTAAAATAGCTTTACAGACAATAAAAACTCTGGTATCAATGAAAGGGAAATAGTAACCATGAAAAAAAATAAAGAAAGAGTTGTCGTGACTGGTGGACTTGGGTTCATCGGTCGGAATCTTGTTAAATCACTTCTCGAGAAAGGCTATGAGGTTGTAATCATTGATATCAACGGAAATCTAGACTCTGTCCCACCTGAAACTACTGTTTGGAGCGGAAGTGTTATAGATCTTGAATTCCTGCAAGAAAAGATGAAAGACACCAAATACGTTTTTCATCTAGCAGCATTACCACGAGTTGGATTTTCATTTAAAAATCCTCAAGCAACATTTGAGACAAATGTTCTCGGTACTCAAACAGTTCTTCAAGCCGCTAGAACTTGTGGAGTAGAAAAAGTTATTTTTGCTTCATCAAGTTCTGTGTATGGAGATCAAGATACTATGCCTCTTTCTGAGGATATGACCCCAAATCCACAAAGCCCATATGCTTTCCAGAAGTTTATGGGGGAAGAGTTATGCAGAAACTATTCAAATTGGTACAAGCTAAAAACTGTTTCACTTAGATTCTTTAATGTCTATGGTGATGGTATGGACTCTACCGGTGAAGATGCACTTGTCATTGCGAAGTTTACTGAACTCCTAAAAAAAGGAATAACAGAACTTCCAGTAACTGGTAATGGAAACCAATCCAGAGATTTTACTCACGTCAGTGATGTTGTTGAAGGATTACGTCTTGCTGCTTCAAGCAGAGTACACAATGGAGAAGCTATAAATCTCGGGTATGGTTCGAATACTACGATAAACGAGCTAGTGAGATTAATAGGGGGAACTCCCGTATATATTGATAAAAGAATCGAGCCAAACAAAACTTTAGCTAATATCGAAAAAGCTTACAGATTGTTTGGCTGGAAACCCAAAGTTTCAATAGAGGAAGGGCTTAAACCTTTTATATAGTGAAACAAAGTAGCGCTGTCCTCAATGAGGACAGCGCTATATTTTTTATCTAAGAGTTAACATACTCGCTCCTAGAGATTCTTTTAGAAGAGGAAACCTGTTCTCATTTGAGGTTTCATTAACCTCAAAGGTTAATGAGTTTCCTAAATCAAGTTGATAAAAGGAATCATCAGGTTCACCACATGCCTCAATACGTAGTACTGAGGCTATTTGTTCTTCGTTTATGATCCTATCCCAATCTTGTCTGGTTGGAGAAGGACCACCCTTTGCGTAAGAATTCATCAACAACTGATATCTGTGCGCCGAACAATCGATCTCTTGTTTTTCTGTAAAAGTTGGTTCGTACGGCGCAACAGTAGTAGTTGTACCCGTGCTGACAACTCTTTCTTTGATTACTGAACCTTTGCTCAGTCCCGACATACCGACAGCAGCAAGTACTGCTGCTATTAGTGATCCTATTACTAGCATAACTAACCTTCTCATTTTGTTTCCTTTCGTTTGCGGTTTACAAAAGATCAATTGAAAGATTCTTCTTCAGTCTGTTTTGAATTTAAAAGAAAAGTCCTCTTGATCCGTTCATATCTATTTTATCTCTCTGTAACGATAAAAGTCAACAATCTTTCTTTTTGTAATAAATTACGTATAATGACGGGATGAAAACGCGTATAATCGCTATATTACTTGTAATATCCGGACTTCTGATTGGGTTTTTTGTGTACTCGTCAGAAGCTGAAGGAAACAGGTTTAACTTCAAGTATGGACTAGATCTTGATGGTGGTACAAGTCTTACGTACAGAGCTGATACTTCAACAGTTTCGGAGCTAGAAGTTGAAGGAGCAATGAACACTCTTCGAAGAACTATAGAAAGAAGAGTTAATGTATTTGGAGTTTCTGAACCTATCGTTCAGGTTGAAGAGGGAGGTGTTTTTGGAAGTGATGAAAATCAGAATAGATTAATTGTAGAGCTTCCCGGTGTTACAGACATAACAGAAGCTATTGATGCTATAGGGAAAACACCTCTTCTTGAGTTTAAGCTAGCTAAAGTAGATGAAGAATCAGCAATTAAGGTTCAAGAACTATTAGAAGGTGGGGAAGAGATAACTCCTGAAGAAATTTTGTCTCAAATTGAAAGTTTATATGAATCAACAGGATTAACTGGAGGACAATTAAAGGATGCTAGTTTGATTTTTGATAATGTTTCAGGAGAACCTATTGTTCAGATTAATTTTAATAGTGAAGGTACTGATTTGTTTAGGGATATTACAAGAGAAAATATTGGAAACATTCTAGCCATATTTCTTGATGGAGAAATTGTATCTGACCCTGTTATTAGATCAGAGATTTTTGGAGGAGTAGCACAGATCAGTGGTCAGTTTAGTGCAGAAGAAGCTCGAGACCTGGTTCAGAACTTAAACTTTGGAGCATTGCCGCTTTCTATTGAGCTTATTGAAACAAAGACAATCGGTGCATCTTTGGGGCAAAATACTTTAAATAGAGGTATTTCAGCGCTCGTTTGGGCTTTCGGAATTATTTTTGTATTCCTTATCATCTGGTACAGATTACCGGGAATTATCGCCACAATATCTTTGATTATGTATGTGTTTATAATGTTAGCTTTGTTCAAGTTAATCCCCGTAACACTAACCTCTTCCGGTTTAGCTGGGTTCATTCTGTCACTTGGAATGGCGGTTGATGCTAATGTTCTAATCTTTGAAAGAGTCAAAGAAGAGCTTCTAGGAGGTGCGGAATTAAAGACTGCAGTTGAAGAAGGATTCAACAGAGCATGGTTACCAATTAGAGATGGAAACCTTTCAAGTATTATCTCAGCTGTTGTGTTGTTCTGGCTTTCAGGTACATCTCTTGTAAAAGGATTCGCTCTTGTGTTTGGAATTGGAGTTTTAGTCTCAATGCTTACAGCAGTGGTGGTTTCAAGAACACTTCTACTTGCAGTAGCGAACGATAGACTTGTTTCATTATTCGGTAGTGGTTTAAAGAAATAATTATGAATATTGTAAACAATAAAAAAATATTTTATATATTCTCTACTCTTCTTGTAGTTCTGTCACTTATATCAGTTGGAGTTTTTGGATTAAAATTTGGAATTGATTTTACAGGAGGATCTGTACTTGAAATTAAATATGGAGATGAAGTACCTTCTAAAGAATCTTTAGAAGAAACCTTATCTCAATTTGAGTTAGGAGACTTTCTTTTGAGAGAGACAAACAGTTCTGGATATATTTTAAAGACAAAGGTAATAGATGATTCTACAAAGAACTCTATTATTGCGACTATTGGAGGAGAAGTCGTTAGATTTAATACTATCGGTCCCACACTTGGAGACGAGTTAAAAACTAAAGCCAGTGTAGCTTTAGTTGTTGTAATTGTAGCCATTATATTTTTCATGGCGTATACATTTAGGCATGTATCAAAACCAGTTTCTTCTTGGAAGTATGGTTTTGTGGCGATAATTGCCTTGCTACACGATGTAATCATCACATTAGGGTTCTTCTCTATTATGGGATATTTATATGATCTTGAGATAAGTACACTGTTCGTTACAGCACTGCTGGTAATTCTTGGATATTCAATCAATGACACCATTGTTGTTTTGGATAGGGTTCGTGAGAACTTGAAGGACAAAGATGAGAACTTAATCAAAGCTCGGTTTGCAGATATCGTTGGAAAGAGTCTGAAAGAGACTTTTGCAAGATCTATAAATACATCTATTACAACTCTTTTGGCTCTTCTTTCACTGTTTTATATTGGAGGTGAGTCTACAAAGGAGTTCGCCTTAGCCCTTATCGTTGGAGTTATCGTAGGAGCATACTCTTCACTATTCTTGGCAGCGCCAATGCTTGTGAGTTTCAAGGAGAAAGGGGAGAAGTAGAGATTTCTAATAAGATATCTGGATGGTATAATATTAATAATGTATAGCAAAGAGTCACCATCTTTTAGGGTTGATAAAAAAGAAAATTCACCAGATTTAAAACCAACAAATTACTCTCTGGATTTTTTGTATGAAGATGAATCTTCAGATTTGGAAACTACCGAATCAATACTTTTCTACTCACTACCAGATGCCATGTCTCAAGCATATCGTTTGTCTAATGGTCAATTTGAAGAATTAGTAACTTCAGATGTAATGAGAGAAAGGCATCAGAGAGTAGCAGAAAGTCTGTCTTCATATTTGAAACAAAATGAAAAGTATATTGATGACAAGGGTAGAAGTGAAAAAATACAAAATGAAATAGAGAAAGATACTTCTTTTGAATCAAATATAGATGGAAGACTAAAACCTTCACTTGAAGAGTATTTTGCTCCTCTGATGGTAGAGAGGAGGGTTAAGAAGGTTGAAGATGAAGAATCAAGACCACGCCCTGTGGTAAATGGGGAGAGATATTTGAAGGAGATGGGAGACAGTGTTTTCAGTGCTAAAGGAGAAGATGTACGAGAACAACTTAGAAAGATTGCTGGAATTCAACAGTCCGGTGACCATGAACAGTATATAGTCAATCTAAGAGATTTTTTAATTAGCAAAGAGTTAGACAAGAATTTTATATTACACAATATACTCTATTCAAATACCGTATCAATTGAATTAGTTAATTATATTAAAGAAAAAACTGGTATTGAATTATCAGTTGAAAATCCTGATATTCCAACAGAGCGTGGTAAAGATGTTGTTATAAAGAATCTGAAGAACCATCTTGAAGATAGTTTAAAAGAGAGGACTGATAGGGAGGTTGATCTTTCCATGGTTGATGGAAAGTGGGTGGTTATTGATAGTGGTGAGGAGATTAAGGATGTGGATAGAACTCCGGTTATTGGAGAAATAGAGGGGCTTGAAGGTAAGGAGATTGAAAACTTAGACGGTCTAACCGACATAGGTGGCAAATTAGCTTTTGCTGCTAAGGTTGATGGTAAATCTGAAGTTATATACGACAACCAAGTTATCAAACACCCCGAGGGTAAGAAGATGAAGAGAGTAGAAACACTAACCGACATAGGTGGCAAATTAGCTTTTGCTGCTAAGGTTGATGGTAAATCTGAAGTTATATACGACAACCAAGTTATTAAAGACCCCGAGGGTAAGGAGATTGAAAACCCATACGCACTAACCGACATAGGTGGCAAATTAGCTTTTGCTGCTAAGGTTGATGGTAAATGGGAAGTTATATACGACAACCAAGTTATTAAACACCCCGAAGATAAGGAGATGGAGAGAGTAAATTACTTAACCGACATAGGTGGCAAATTAGCTTTTGCTGCTAAGGTTGATGGTAAATGGGAAGTTATATACGACAACCAAGTTATTGAACACCCCGAGGGTAAGGAGATTGAGAGAGTAAACCTCTTAACCGACATAGGTGGCAAATTAGCTTTTAGGGCTGAGGTTAATATTAGATCTGAAGTTATATACGACAACCAAGTTATCAAACACCCCGAGGGTTGGGATATTGAGAGAATAGACACACTAACCGACATAGGTGGCAAATTAGCTTTTGTTGCTAAGGTTAATGGTAAATGGGAAGTTATATACGACAACCAAGTTATTGAACACCCCGAGGGTAAGGAGATTGAAAACCCATACGAACTAACCGACATAGGTGGCAAGCTAGCTTTTAGGGCTGAGTTTGATGGTAAATGGGAAGTTATATACGACAACCAAGTTATCAAACACCCCGAGGGTTGGGATATTTATAGAATAGACACACTAACCGACATAGGTGGCAAATTAGCTTTTAGGGCTGAGGTTAATATTAGATCTGAAGTTATATACGACAACCAAGTTATTGAACTTCCCACAGGTACGACAGATTATATCCTTAACAAAACAGGAATATTAGGTACGGGTAAAAAAGATGAAAAATATTTTTCATTTGAAATTAATTTAGCAAATGACACTCTGACTCTTCTTCAATCTGAAGAAGATGAATTAGACTTACTTAATAAAATATCAAAGTCCACTGATGAAATACTGAAAGAATCAGGACCAGAAACAATTGATAGTTTGGAGGAAAGATTTAGAAAATCACAGTTAAAGATGGAAAGTGGGGCAAGGACAATAAATAGAAGTATAAAAGATAATCCTAAGAAAGCCACAGAACTTTTCCCAGCAGTGCCTGATAAGAGACCATCCCATTATGCACAAAGAATTGCTTCAAAACTTTTCCCTGAGATTGAGAGAAATAGAATAAAAAATGACGATAGACCGTATTCATATATAGGGGGAAATTTCTATGAATCTACTCCAAAAGAAAAAGAATTAACAGCTCTTGATTATTTGAATCCAAACACACAACCTTCCATTGAAGGGGGAGATCCAAAAGAGGGTTTTCCTAAACACATACTGACTCTTGATTCTGAATATTCTGGACTGTTAAAAACAAACATATTGTCACCAACTAAAGGATCACCTGAGAAGGTAAGTTTGGAAGTTGAGTTTGAGGGAAAGGAATCTAAAATTGGTGGAACACTCGATTCATCCATCTACGGTAAAGTGGTATTTCCTACACCTGTGTACACAACTGAAGTTTTAAATGGAGGTCAAACAGTTAAAGAAGACAATGGTAATTATAGTGCAAATCTTAATGACAGGAGTTTTGAGTATAAATATATTGAAGATCATGCACCTATACCAACCATGTCATCCGAAGACTATAACAAATGGGTTGAAAGTAGGGAGGATATAGAGGATGAGAGATTGCTTGAAGAGATAGCATCTCTTTCAACTTCTGATTCTCTTTTCCTTAAATCAATAGAAGGTGATAGTTTGAAGGATAAGCTAATTAAAATAGAGAAGTATGCAAGATCAATTGGGCACTATGATATTGATAACGGTAGTGTTATGGGAGCTAAGAGAGGGAGATCACCTGAGGAGTTGTTTGAGATGATGAGAGATAGAATGGGTGATCTTAAAGAGAAAGAAGAAGGGGTAAATGGAAAGCAAATAGCAGGAGTATGTGCTGATTTTGCACAACATACTACCCACTTATTAAGACATGCAGGTATACCATCTGCTGTTGCTGTAGGGTTTGCTTCATCTGGTACTGAAGTAACAACTCTTCAAGCACATGCAATAACTCTTGCGTACATTCCAACTGAAAAAGGAATAACGTATGTTGAACTTGATGGAACACCAGATGGATTCGGGGAATCTCTAAGCTACATCAACAGTATAAGAAGGGATAGTTTAGAAGAAAGAGATAAAGATGCTATTTCAAAGTTAGAAAAAGGACAGTCAGAGAAAATTAATGAGAGTGAGATTAAAAGAGAAGAACTAAAGAAAAAGAAGTTAGATGAAATTAACAAAATAATAGAAGAAGAGGGGATATCTTCATTTAAAGAGAGAGATCAAGTAATTGAAGCAATTGAAGCTCTTAATGACAGTAATGAGTTTCTTATTGCAGTACCCTCCTATATTTTTTCAAAATTGTATATGTATAAAAGCAAGGATACAAATTTTGATGAAGTGATTGGTGAAATACGGGAGTCTGGGACTACTGAGAGAACTGCTGGCCAGTTTGTAAGTTGGATAGAAGAAAGAAATAAAGATGGAGCTCCTGTTATTGAACTCCTAAAGAGTATAAAAGGAGTTTCAAGTGAAAATGAAAATAAGATTTTGGATATAATGATTTATTTTTTGGAAAAATAGTTTACTACAGAATGTGAGTTTCAAGGAGAGAGGGGAGAAAAGTTGCAGGTAAGTAGAGACTTACCTAGATATACAGTTTTTGATATTATAGCTTTATGAATAAGAAAATATACTTCGTTAGACACGAAGCTAGCTCTCATGACTATCAAGATTGACCATACGGTGAAGAGCTGGCTTGTATATATAAAAATCTTTTTTATAAATACAAGCCAGCTCTTCACTAGAGTTGGATTTGTTCTTTAATCTAAACCCAAATATTGTTATGTCTGACGAATACAGAGAATACCTTAAAAGTGGTCATGCTAATGTTGATGAGGATATAACATCAGAAACCTCTTCAATATCAGGCAATGATGTTGAGACTAATGATACCTCTGAAATATCTGTTTGAAAGACCCATTAAAATGATATTGTAAAGCCCTGGAGAAATCCAGGGCTTTTCACTTGACTCTGAGCCAGTAATTCGTATAATGGTCTCTACCTCTCGAGGAGGTATGTTTTTTTGAAAATTGAATATCTTGAACGTATTTATATTACTTATAAATAAAATAAATATGTGCAAGTCCAATAGATTATGATAACAATCAAAAATCACAACAAAACAAAATACTATTTTGTATTTTGTTCCATTTAGCCTCAATAACTTTCCAGCGAAAGATATTGAGGAGAAGTTAAATTTAAGAGTTTGATCCTAGCTCAGGATGAACGCTGGCGACGTGGATAAGGCATGCAAGTCAAACGGCTCTTCGGAGCAGTGGCGAACGAGGCAGTAACACGTGGGTATCTACCTTCAAGTCTGGAATAACTCATCGAAAGGTGAGCTAATACTAGATAGTCCCTTCGGGGTAAAGATTTATCGCTTGAAGAAGAGCCTGCGGAGTATCAGCTAGTTGGTAAGATAAAAGCTTACCAAGGCTATGACGCTTAGGGGAGGTGAGAGCCTGACCCCCGCCGATGGGACTGAGACACGGCCCATACACCTACGGGTGGCCGCAGTCGAGAATCTTCCGCAATGGACGAAAGTCTGACGGAGCGACGTCGCGTGATGGATGAAGTCTTTAGGGATGTAAACATCTTTTATGAGGGAGGAATTTTATTGACGTTACCTCATGAATAAGGGGTTGCTAAACTCGTGCCAGCAGCAGCGGTAATACGAGTGCCCCGAGCGTTATCCGGAATTATTGGGCGTAAAGGGTCCGCAGGCGGTCTTATTAGTCTCTTGTTAAAGCTCCCGGCTTAACTGGGAAAAAGTGAGAGAAACGGTAAGACTAGAGAGTGTGGGGGGTGTACGGAACTCACAGTGTAGGGGTGAAATCCGTTGATATTGTGGGGAACACCAAAAGCGAAGGCAGTACACTAACACATTTCTGACGCTGAGGGACGAAAGCGTGGGTCGCGAAGGGGATTAGATACCCCCGTAGTCCACGCCCTAAACGATCCAGACTGGCTTTGGGGAGAATCGACCCTCTCCGAGGCGAAGCTAACGCGTTAAGTCTGGCGCCTGGGTAGTACGAGCGCAAGCTTAAAACTCAAAGGAATAGACGGGGACTTGCACAAGCAGTGGATCATGTGGCTTAATTCGTCATTAAACGAAGAACCTTACCAAGATTAGTACTTATCTGAAAGCTCTAAGAAACTAGAGCCCCCTTCGGGCAGATAAGCAGGTGATGCATGGCCGTCGTCAGCTCGTGGCTTGAGCTGTTCCCTTAAGTGGGGTAACGAGCGCAACCCTCATCGTATGTTACAAGTGTCATACGAGACCGCCCCCGCTTTAGATTTTGAATCTTTCGAAATTTAAAGCGGGGGAGGAAGGTGAGGATGACGCCAGGTCAGCATGTCCCTTGATATCTTGGGCTGCACACATGATACAATGCCTACTACAACGAGACGCAATACCGCAAGGTGGAGCAAACCTTTATAAAAGTAGGCTAAGTTCGGATTGAGGTCTGCAACTCGACCTCATGAAGTTGGAATTGCTAGTAATCGCGGGTCAGCTATACCGCGGTGAATACGTTCTCAAGTCTTGTACTCACCGCCCGTCAAGTCAAGGAAGTTGGGAGCACCCGAAGTCTTAATTTATTTGGGATTAAGGTGAATTCAATAACAGGGACTAAGTCGTAACAAGGCACGGGTAGCGGAAGCTGTTCGTGGAATATTTCAAATTGAACATGTCCATCTCGGATGGATAATTGTCGATCTTGTGCGCTTTGTACAAGCGCAGAAGAGGTAATGGTAGTAACACCTTAAAGGACTACACGACAATCTGGAAAGACAGATTACCTAAATGGAACAAAATACAGAATAGTAGCTGAAAACAAAAAACAACCTCGAAATGGGGTTGTTTTTTATTTTAAGGTATTGTACCGTGATTTTTAGATGCATGAGGAAAAAACTTCGAATCTCTGGGTAGTGATTGTTATTATTTTAGTCTTTTTCATAATGTTTGGTCTTCCATATATGTTCTTGAATTGGGCACATAATATACACTACATAAAATAGATATTTAACACGGACCCTGCATTTGCAGGGTCCTAACTCTTTATCTTTTCATCATTTTCTGGTATATTCTCTCTACTTGCGCGTGTAGCTCAGTTTGGTTAGAGCGCGTCACTGATAATGACGAGGTCCCAGGTTCAAGTCCTGGCATGCGCACCAATTTATGCAATCATTGAGTTTTAGCGGTTTTATGGTACACTTTCGTGGCTATTAATTTTTAATACTTTATATGACTACAAAGAAAAAAACTAAAATCGTTGCGACAATAGGCCCAAAGACAGAGAGCGAAGAAATGCTTTCTAAGCTTATTAAGGGAGGACTCAATGTTATTAGGCTTAACTTCTCTCATGGAGATTTTGCTGAACACCAGAATAAGATTGATAATGGTCGAAAGGCTTCAAAGAAGCTAGGAATTCCTGTAGCTTTTTTGCAAGACCTTGGAGGACCTAAGATTAGAATAGGAACTTTTGGAGATGATCCAGATCAAAGAATTACTTTAAAGAAAGGACAGACTTTTACACTTTCAACTAAGCAGTGTATAGGAACTGATAAGAAAGTTTTTGTTAGTTACACAAAACTTCCAAAGGAGATCAAGGTTGGCGGAAAAATCCTTCTTGATGATGGAAAGAAAGAGCTAAAGGTAACAAATATAAAAGGAACAGATATTACTACAAAGGTTATCATCGGAGGTGATACAAAAGGAAGAAGAGGAGTTAACCTTCCAGATGCAGAACTAACTATTAGTTCTCTAACTAAAAAAGATAGAGAAGATCTTAAGTTCGGTATCGATAACAAAGTAGACTTCATTGCTTTATCATTTGTACGAAAACCAAAGGATATTTCTGATCTAAGAATTATCCTTGAGAAGGCGGGTTCAAAAGCTGGAATCATTGCCAAGATTGAGACTCCACAAGCTATTGCAGCTATAGATGAGATTATCGAGCTTTCAGATGGAATTATGGTTGCTAGAGGAGATCTTGCTATCGAAGTTCCAGCGGAGGAAGTACCACTTCTACAAAAGATGATCATTAGAAAATGTAACAGAGCTGGTATACCAGTTATCACTGCTACACAAATGCTTGAATCAATGATTTCTTCACCAGTTCCAACAAGAGCTGAGGTATCTGACATTGCAAACGCAATCCTAGACGGAACAGATGCAATTATGCTTTCAGAGGAAACTACACTTGGGGAATATCCACTTGAGTCAGTTGAAGTTATGGATCGAGTTTCAAGAAGAGTTGAATCAGATTACTTACGAGAGCAACTGCTAATTGATGAGATATATAACGATGTTGTTGGTATCGGAAGTGCTGTAACATCAGGAGCGGTTTACACTGCTGATGAGGTTGGGGCAGATCATATTGTATGTCTAACTGAAACTGGGTACAGTGCTCGAATGGTTTCAAGATACAAGCCATACCAAGATATTCATGCTTTCACACCAACAGAATCAACATTCCAAAAGTTAATTCTAAACTTCGGTGTTACACCGGTAGCTATCAAGAGATTCAAGAGTCTTGAAGATGTTTTGAAAACTGTTCAAAAGCATTTTTTGGATAACAAGATTGCAAACAAAGGAGACAAGATTGTTGTTGTTTCAGGATGGCCATTTGGTAAGTCAGTAGAGAGTAATATCATTGCTGTAGAGACACTATAATTTACAGATAAAGAGATTAGATAAAAACACCTTGCTAGCAGGGTGTTTTTGTTATATTGACAAATATAGATATGTGTTATATCCTTCACATTGAACGTTTGAAATCACTATATAAATAAAAATAATGAAATTTACTACTTGTTTGAACTTTGTTTTAGGCTTCGGTCTAATCCTGATGATCCTATTCATTCCAGTTTTTCTACCAGAATTGGCGGTTGAGGCTAATAGCTCCAACAGCTTTGATGAAGAGCTTGAAGCTTGGACCAACGAAAAGGTGGCAGATATGGAAGCATGGGAGAATCAACTTCCCGTTGCTCGTGTGTTTCCTCAATCTGATACTAAATTTCTAATAACTCAACCTATAGAACTTTTTATGGATTAGTTTAAAGCCGTGCGCAAGCGCACGGCTTTTTCTTTTCTCTTGCTTTTAATCAATCACTAAACTAATGTATCTACATGTCTAATATATACGTAACAGCTACACCAATAGGGAACCTTGAAGATATTACTTTAAGGGCTCTTCGTATACTTAAAGAGGTAGATGTGATTCTTTGCGAAGATACAAGAGTTACAAAAAAACTTCTTTCACATTTTGATATCAAAACTCCTACAATGAGTTATCACTCAAACAGTAAGCTTTCTAAAGTTGAGAAGATCTTTGAATTACTTAAAGAAGGAAAAGATTTAGCGCTTGTGTCAGACGCGGGGACTCCAACGATATCTGATCCAGGGTCTAAATTAATTTCAGAGATTCGAGAAGAACTTCCAGATGTAAACATCGTATCTGTTCCTGGTCCTTCAGCTTTGGTCTCAGCTCTTTCTATAGCAGGAGTTAAATCTGCTGAGTTCATCTTTCTAGGATTCTTGCCTCACAAGAAGGGAAGAGAGACAATCTTCAAAGAAATTGCTAATGAAAAAAGGACTGTAGTTTTCTATGAATCACCACATAGGATATTAAAGGCATTAGAGTCCCTGAGAGAGAATTCACCTCAAAAGGACGTAACTATCGCAAGAGAGATAACAAAGCTATATGAGGAGGTTTTGAAGGGTAAAGCGGGTGAATTACTGGCTATGTTAGAAGAAAATCCTGTTAAACAGAAAGGAGAGTTTGTAGTTATTGTAAATAATTAGTCGAGTAAAAGATTTTGCCGTATAATACTTTCATGACGAGTAACAGCAAAATTTTTCTTTTCCTTGGAATATTAATTGTAGTAATACCATTTCTTGGTATTCCACAGAATTTCAAGAATATAATACTATTCATCGTCGGTATTATATTAGTAATCTTGTATCTTTCTTCAAAGAAAGGAGCTAGTCCTGACTATGATGAGGAGTCTGTGTATGTAGAAAATGATGGAGTAGAAGAAGTAGAGGAAGAAATTGAAGCATCGCCTGTTACAAAACCTGAATTAGTTAAAGAAGTTGTAGAAGATGTCGAGGAAGAAGTTGAAGAAGATGTAGAGGAAGACAAGACAGAAGACGAGCATGCAAACAAATTCGATAAATACTTTGTAGATGAGTAAAAAAGTAATTAAAAAGAAGCACTTTTTAGTTGGTTTTATACTTGTATTTGTACTCGTTGTTTTTATGTCTTTCTTCAATACACCGGAGTTTTTTCAAACAACATACGAGTCTGGTGTAAATCAAGTTGAAGATGTTCTAGCTGCTGAAGAGGTGGGAAAAAAAGAGCCGGTAGATCATATCGAGACACCATCTGGTGTAAAGACTATATACATGTCTGCATGTGTTGCTGCTACACCAAGTTTCAGAAAGGATCTTGTTGACTTGGTAGACGAAACTGAACTGAATTCAATCATCGTAGACATCAAAGATTACACAGGAACAATTTCTTTTGAAACAGAATTAGCTGGAAATGAAGGAACGGGATGTCAGGTTTATGATATGAAAGAGTTTGTTCAACTTTTACATGACAAAAATATATATGTCATTGGAAGAGTCACGGTATTTCAAGACCCATTGTACACAAAACTTCATCCAGAACTCGCGGTAAAGAAAGCCAGTGATGGATCTGTGTGGGTAGATCACAAAGGTCTTAGCTTTGTTGAAGTTGGTGCTAGACCATATTGGGATTACATAGTTCAACTTGCAAAAGAATCATATGATTTAGGGTTCGATGAAATAAATTTTGATTACATCCGGTTTCCCTCAGATGGAAACATGAAGGATATATACTATCCATTTAGTGAGGAGAGGATAGCTGCTAACCCTGATAATGGTAAGGCAGATGCTCTTGAAGAGTTTTTCAAATACTTACACGAGAACATAAAAGACACTGGAATGGTCACATCCGCAGATCTTTTTGGAATGACAGCTACAAACAAAGATGATTTAAATATCGGTCAGGTTCTCGAGCGTACTCTCCCATATTTTGATTACGTAGCTCCAATGGTATATCCATCTCACTACCCAAATAATTTTAACGGTTGGCCAAACCCAAATGACTATCCGTATGAGATTATAGAGTTTTCAATGACAACAGCTTTCAACAGAGTGACTGATATGCTAGTAAGTACTTCAACACCTCAGAATGTAAAAGATGTTGTTTCAACTGATCAGCTAAGACCATGGTTACAAGATTTTGATTACGGTGGAGATTACGGTCCAGAAGAAGTTAGAACTCAAATACAAGCGACGTATGATTCCGGATTAGACTCATGGATGCTTTGGGCAGCAAGCAATAGATATACAAGAGGCGCACTTTTAGATAATTAAATAAAAAGTTTTCTGATATAATTTATACAAATGGAAAATCCTGAGCAAATTACATATTTTGCCCAAACTGATGCTAGAAATCAAAAGGTACCTTTTGGTATTAAAGCAAAAGATAGAACCAAGCATGTTTATGTTATTGGAAAAACTGGTATGGGAAAATCTACTCTTCTTGAAAACATGGCAGTTCAAGATATTCAAAATGGAAATGGTTTTGCTTTTATCGACCCTCATGGAAAAACAGCTGATCTTCTTTTGGAATACATTCCTGAAGAAAGGAAAAAAGATGTACTATATCTAGCTCCTTTTGATATGGAGCACCCCGTATCTTTCAATATCATGGAAGACGTCGGATATGACAAAAGACACCTTGTTGTTTCAGGGCTTATGGGATCTTTCAAAAAGATTTGGCAAGACGCTTGGTCAGCTAGAATGGAATACATTTTAAGTAATACATTATTAGCTCTTTTGGAGTACCCAGATTCTACTCTACTGTCAGTTAACAAAATGCTTTCTGATAAGGCTTTCAGAAAGAAGGTGGTTGATAATTTAACTGACACATCAGTTAAATCTTTCTGGGTTGATGAGTTTGCTAAATACACAGAAAGAATGGCTGCTGAAGCTGTTCCTGCGATTCAGAACAAGGTTGGACAATTCACCTCAAATCCTTTAATTAGAAATATCATCGGGCAACCAAAATCATCATTTGATTTGAGAGAAATGATGGATCAAAGAAAGATCGTCATCATAAACCTTTCAAAAGGAAGGATAGGTGAGCAGAATGCTAACCTTCTGGGGTCACTTTTAATTACAAAAATATATTTGTCTGCTATGAGTAGAGCTGACACTCCAGAAGTTGAATTACAAAAACTTCCAAACTTCTATCTTTACGTAGATGAGTTCCAGTCATTTGCTAACGAATCGTTTGCAGATATCCTATCCGAAGCTAGAAAGTACAAATTGAACTTAACAATTGCACACCAATATATCGAACAAATGTCCGATGAAGTTAGAGCTGCTGTTTTTGGAAACGTCGGTACAATGATTACCTTCAGGGTGGGTGCTACTGATGCTGAAGCCTTGGAAAAAGAATTCGAACCTGTATTTTTGGCTGGGGATATTGTGAATCTTGGAATGTTTCAAATATATTTGAGATTGATGATTGATAGTATGGGGTCACAACCATTTTCAGCAACAACACTTCTACCAATTGAAAAACCAAAGACATCAAGCATGATTAGTGTGATAGAAGAATCGAGAAAGCAGTTTTCAAAACCAAGAAAAGAAGTTGAAGAACAGGTGAGAGCCCTTGTTGAGATGGGTAGAGAAGAACCAAAGAGTAATAATAACAGCGGAAATAATAAGCCAGATTTTAAAAAACCCGACTTCAAGAGAGACTCAAGACCACCACAAGCAGAAAAACCTGCTATCAATGAAGATTCTAAGAATAACTTAAAATCTCAATTACTTCAGATCACAAAAGATAAGGAGGTTAACGCACACTTAGTTAAAAAAAATAACGCACCGGAAAAAGAAGATAAGCCTATAGAAAAAGAAACTCTTAATGATCTAAAGCCAAAGAAAATAGATTCAAAAAATGCTTCACCTGAGAATAGAAATCAGTTAAAAAATGCATTGGCTAGTGCACTTGGCACTGCAAATATAAGAAGTGATCTTAAACCTAAGAATGAAGTATCTACTGAGGAGCTAAAAAAGATGCTTGAAGTAAAGAGAGATTGATAGTACAAATAGTATATGAAAAAGGTACTGATATTTAGTCTCGTATACTATCCTAAATTCATAGGAGGAGCGGAAGTTGCGATAAAAGAAATAACAGATAGGTTAGATCAAGACCAGTATGATTTTGATATGATCACTTTGAGACTTGATAACAAGTTACCTAAAGTTGAAAAAATAGGAAACGTTACAATTCACAGAGTTGGATTCTCCGGAGACTGTAAAGATTCTGCTGACTCATTAAAATTCCCATACTACTTAAACAAATATCTTTTAATTCCATTAGGTTTTTTCAAAGCACTGAGTCTTCATCGGAAAAATAAATATGATGTCGTCTGGTCTATGATGGCAACTTACAATTCTTTTGCCGCTGTACTTTTCAAGATGTTTAAAAAAGATGTTAAATATCTTTTAACTCTACAAGAAGGGGACTCCTTTGAGCATATTAAAAAGAGAGCAAAACCATTATGGCCGATTTTCACAAGAATTTTCACTAAAGCAGATCACATCCAAGTTATTTCAAACTATCTAGGAGAGTTTGCTCGTGATATGGGGTATAGAGGTCAGATCTCTCTAGTCCCAAATGCAGTCGATTATAAGTACTTTTCTGAAGTTGACCAAAACAAGGTTGAGGAGATAAAGAGAGAGTACGATAAGAAAGATGAGGATGTCTGGTTGATAACAACATCAAGACTTGTCGATAAGAACGCAATAGGAGATGTAATTAATGCAATGCCTAAATTACAAAAGAATGTTAAGTTCCTCATACTTGGAGATGGGTACCAAGAAGAAAAACTAATTAGACAGGCAAAGGATTTAAACCTAGAAGAAAGAGTATTCTTCCTTGGTTATATTCCTCACGACAAGATGAGGTTTTATCTACATGCGTCAGATATTTTCATAAGGCCATCACTTTCTGAAGGTTTTGGAAACTCATACGTTGAAGCCATGGCTACAAGAATTCCGGTAATTGCAACTGAAGTCGGAGGGATTGTTGATTTTGTGGAACACAAAAGGACAGGACTCTTTGTTGGAGTACATGATTCTCAAGATATAGCACTTAAGGTAGAGATGCTTTTGAGAGATGTAGACTTGAAAGAAGAGATCATTGATAATGCTGATGAGATGGTTAAAGAAAAGTACGATTGGAGTCTCGTATCTGGTCAGATGGATGATGTGTTCAGAAGACTTTAATTTAAATCGTTTAAAAACTACTGATTTCCCTCAAAACGTTTCCCAATGAAAATCCCTGTGAGCTAAGAGGAAAATTTGACTTTCAAAAAATAGTTAGTGTATAATGTGTGAGTATCACCGAGAAAATAACCCCCTTCAGGTTCCGTCCTGCTGGGGCTTTCTTATTTATTTTTAGAAACAAAAAATTGACTTCTGTAATCGCTTTTGTTAATATTTATAAATCCCCGAGAAAATAACCCCCTTCAGGTTCCGTCCTGCTGGGGCTTTCTCATTTTATTTAATCTAATAAATTATAAAAAGTATATAAAGTTTTAATATAAAAATAAATTAACCAATCTAACTCCTTTTGTTAATATTTATAAGTTAATACGAAAAGTCCTCCTTCAGGTTCCGTCCTGCTGGAGTCCTTTTCATATCATTTTTTAACTTCTAGGGTTTTTCTCATCCTATCAATAAAAGATATATTCTTCTTGGCAAACTTTTTTAGTAACGAAGAGTATTTTCTAGAGTTGGGGATTAGAACCATTTTTAACTTATCTAGCTTGTGTAAGTAATCTACAAGACAGTAGTAATCTCCATCACCTGCAACAATAATAGCTTTATCAAAATTGTCTAACTGTATCATCGTGTGCATTGCTAGTTCTGTGTCAACATTTCCCTTAATATTTCCTCTGTGGTCTCTTGTCACTGGTTTAAATATGCAAACAAAACCAGCTTTTCTAAGTTTTGTATATAACTTTTCATTTTCTTCAATATATCCAATGAAAAGGTATGCATTGGTAACAGAATAATGTTCTTTTAGATATATTCTAAATTTCATCCAATCAATTTTCCACCCAAGACTTTTAATTGATCTGTATACATTTTGACTATCTATAAAAGCGTAATTATTGTCTTTCTTGTACATAACAAGAAAGTATATATAGAAAGGTGTGAGAGTGAGATAAAAAAGAGATAAAAACTTCTATGATTTCACAATATCGTTACTTATCAATGTAACATCTCCAGCTCCGATGGTGAAGATAATATCATCTCCATCTGTATTCTTTGAAATGTACTCTTTTACACCTTCAGGGTCTTTAAATAGTTTTGCTTTTTCTCCAATCTTTTCTACCAGCATACCTGAGTCTATGCTCCCATCCTCACTTTCTCTTGCAGCGTAGATTGGAAGTACTAAGACTTCATCTGCAGATGAGAGTACTTCCGCAAAATCATCTAGGAAGATTTTTGTTCTGCTGTATAGGTGTGGTTGGAATACCACCATTATTTTCTTGTCACCGAACTTTTCCCGAGCTGCTTCAATGGTTGCTCGCACTTCTTCCGGATGGTGAGCGTAATCGTCATATACTATTGCACCATTTTTAGTCTCACCCTTATGTTCAAACCTTCTCCAAGTTCCTGAGAATTCTTTAAGAGACTTTCTTATGTCTTCATCTTTGCATCCCAAAATTACAGCAACCTCATATGCCAATCTGGCATTTTCTTTATTGTGGTTTCCTGGAACTCCAACTTCAATATCAAAATCATCTATACTGTGAATGTTTGTATTTTCTTTCTTTGAGATTTCATCAAGATTCTTTTGACCGGAGTGGATGATCAAATGATCGTCTTCCTTTAATTTATCTACAAACGTAGAGAAAGTATCCTTGATGTCGTCTAAGTCTTTGTAGTAGTCCAAATGATCTGCATCGATGTTTGTTATGACAGTGATGTTTGGATTTAATTCCAAAAATGACCTTAAATATTCACAAGCTTCTACAACGAAAATATCACTGTCACCACTTACAAAGTTACTATTGTATTCTTTTAGTAAGCTTCCAACGATAACTGTAGGGGAAAGACCACAATCAATTAGTATTTTTGCAATCATACCTGTGGTTGTTGTTTTTCCGTGAGTACCAGAAATCGCAACTGTTCTTTTATCTTTAGAGATTAGTCCAAGCATTTGAGAATATAGGAGAGTTTCTATACTCCTTTCCTTCGCTTCTAACAACTCCTCATTATCCACTGGTATGGCACCAGTATAAACAATGAGGTCGGTATTTACCGGGATGTTTTCTTTCTTGTGACCAATACTAACCTCTATACCAATATCACGTAATCCTTCTGTTACTTTGGATTCTCCACCGTCTGATCCGCTTACTGTTTTTCCCTCGTGTATCATCATACGAGCTATGGCTGAAACACCAATACCACCTATACCTATACAGTGAACATGCCTGATGTCTTTAAGTGATTTCATTAGAGATATATTAACATATTGATGTTTACTCACCATTGTGTAACATAGGACTATGAATATATTAATGCTTTCAACAGACAGTAATATCCTCAAGGAAGGCAGTGCTGTAAGGGTCAGAATGGCTGAATACGGGCAGTTATTCGATAATCTATACATTATCCTCCTATCAAGTGGACCCACTCAAAAACAGAAGATATCTGAGAATGTACATATATATAGTATAAATTCAGACAATAAGATTAAGGCTTCTGTGAAAGCTGTGAATTCTTCTAAGTACTTTAAAGACATTGATGTGGTTTCCTCACAAAATCCGTTTGAACTTGGAGTAATAGGATATGTAATTTCAAAGAAATTAAAAGCAAAATTTCATGTACAAATTCATACAGACTTTTTGAATGAAAACTTTTCTAGGTTTAGTTTAAGAAATGCTTTTAGTGTTGGTATTTCAAAAATAGTTCTACCTAGGGCAAAAGGAATCAGAGTGGTATCAGAAAGAATTAAAAGAAGTTTGTTTAAGGTTAATATAAATTGTGAACCAGTTGTCTTGCCAATCCTTGTTGATAGGGAGAAATTGATAACAAATGTTAAAATAGATTTAAGGAAGAAATATCCAGAGTTTGAAACTTTAGTGTTAACAGTTTCAAGACTTGAGAAAGAAAAGGATATTGAAACTCTTTTGAAAGGGTTTAATCAAGTTATTAATTTCTACCCAAAGACAGCCCTTGTCATTATTGGAAGTGGTTACGAACTAGATAATTTAAAAAGGTTAGTGAAAGACTTAGGGATTGAAGATAAAGTTAAGTTTGAAGGATATCAAGAAGATATCTATTCATATATGAAGACAGCAGATATATATGCACAGTCATCAATGTATGAAGGGTATGGTATGACTTTGGTTGAGGCAGCATTACTTCGTTTACCTATAGTTTCAACTAGGGTTGGTATTGTTGGAGATGTTCTAAAGGCAGGACAGGGAGCACTAACATGCGAAGTGAGTGATTCTGAGTGTATGGGGAAGAACATAGTTAAGTTAATTGAAGACAAAGAATTAAGGAATTCAATATATATGGAGGCACTTAAAGAAATTAATGAGCATGTAATATCTAAAGAAGAGTATATGGAGAGATATAAAAATAGTTTACATATATAATATTATTATGACGGAACTAGATTCAAAACTAAATAATAATTACGTAAAAGGATATTATGATAATCAGGTTAAAAAAATGGGTGATAGCTATACAGATTCTAGGTGGCACACCACTCCTATTCAAGAATTTGAATATAATCAAACTAGTAGAGCTCTAGATAGAGCTCTAGGAAATACTAAATATGGAAAAGTTATTGAGGTTGGACCAGGAGATGGTGTCTGGACTAAAAAAATAATTGAACATACAGAAGAAAGAATACATTTAGTTGAACAATCTGTAGAAATGTTGGATAGGGCCAAAAGAAAACTATTTGGTGTTTCTAATATAACATTTGAAAGATCTGACTTCATGGAATCTAATCCACCAAAAGGTAATGACTTAGTCATTGCAATTAGGTGCTTTGAATATTTTTCTGATAAAGATTCTTCTGTAAAAAAGATGTTTGATCTACTTTCTCCGGGCGGAAAGCTTGTTATAGTTACAAAAAACTCAAAACTACTAACTTCCGTGAGTGTTCAAGGAAAGAAAGTACACAGTGATCAGTTAAGTAGAATTGAAATGAGAAATCTTTTACTCAACAATGGTTTTGAGTATGACAGTATATATTCAGCTGTTTTCAGGTGGAAAATCAGATATGGAATAATGAGGTTTGTATTTGATGTTCTTCATAGAGTTTCTGTCTGGTCTAAGGGAATTTTTGCTATTCCTTTCCTAACAACATATGCAACAGAAAGTTTCGTGTACGTGGTAACCAAACCAAAATCATGATTGTCGAATGTGTAGGTGTTTCAGGTGCAGGTAAGACAGCATTGGTAAAGAAACTGTCGGAGAAATATGGTTTGAATGTTGTTCCAGATTATCCTAGTAAGTTATATGGATATTATTTTATAACTTGTCATCCTATTTTTATAACCCACTTTATACTAAAGCTCATCAGCGAATCTTCAAAAACAAAAACATGGTCTTTGTTTAGATTTAAGATCGCTGTACTCAGAAACACCATAGCAAGGATAGAATATGCGAGATTTAATTTTTCTAAGGACGAGTTTGTGTTTCTTGATGAAGGTACAATGCAAAGAATGCTATCAGTATTTGAAACAAAACAAACTGAAGATAGTTATGCAAAATGGTTTAGATATTTCCCCCACACAAATATGGTTATATGTGTGAATAATAAAAGTAGCGACATAGCTCAAAGAAAGGTTGGTACACGAAGAAAGAAGTTTGGTGAAGAGTACGTAAAAAATTGGTTTGATACACTAAAGAATAATAGTGATTCTATACAAAAAGCTATTACAGAAAGTGAAATAAATCACTGTCAGTATCATTGGAATGAAGAAGATAATAATTTTGACGAGGTTGTTATCTGTTTAAATAAAAAATAATGAGACTATTAGTATTCACACAAGAAGTAGATAAGAATGATCCTATCATGGGGTTCTTTCATAATTGGATATTAAAGTTAAGTAAGAAAACTGATAGTTTGATTGTTATATGCCTGAGGAAAGGGGAGTATGATCTACCAAAAAACGTAAAAGTTCTTTCTTTAGGAAAAGAAGATGGAAGATCTGTAATCAAATATGTCTTTAGATTCTATAAATATATAATTTTAGAATGGAGAAACTATGACAATGTATTTGTTCATATGAACCAAGAGTATGTTCTTTTGGGAGGAATGTTGTGGAGATTGTTTGGAAAGAAAGTTTCAATGTGGAGAAACCATCCAGCCGGAAACTTCCTCACAAACATAGCGATAAGGTTATCTAGCGTTGTATTTTGTACATCAAACTCTTCATACACAGCAAAATATAAAAAAACTAAGATAATGCCCGTAGGTATAGATGTAGATATTTTCTCTGTAGTTCCTGGTATTGAAAGAAAGAGATCATCCATCCTTATCTTTGGTCGCATATCTCCGATTAAAAAAGTCCACGTAATTGTCGATGCTTTAAATATGTTACATGAAGAAGGAGTTTTATTTACTGCTGATAGTTTTGGTGAGGCACTAGAACAACATAAGGGATACTATGATGAAGTTTTAGCCAAAGCTAAACCACTTATAGATAATAATATAATGACTTTTAGTAAAGGTATTCCAAACTACAGAGCACCAGAGGAGTTTAGTAAAAGCGAGTTGTATATAAATGCTACGCCTGACGGGAGTTTTGACAAAACCATACTAGAAGCGATGTCTTGCGGATCTTTACCTGTGGTTTGTAATTCTTCGCTTGAAGGGGTAATATCTAGTGAAACTATATTCAAGGTAGATAACCCAACGGATTTGAAAGAGAAGATAAAGAATTCTATTAATCTTTCAGATGAAGAGAAAGAGCGAGAAAGAGAATATATTAGAAAGATTGTCGTAGAGGACCACAGCTTAGAAAAGTTAATTAATAGTCTACTATATAATTTATAAATATGAGTAATGAGACTGGACTAGAAAAAACATACAAGCATCATCATACAAAAGGATCTAGAAGAGGGCACTCAATGTTTAAAGACATTAGAGGAGAGTTTTTAAGAGACAGAATTAAAACAGGTAAAAAAGTTTTAGATATTGGTTGTAGAGATGGTGTTTTAACAAAAGAGTATGCCGAAGGCAATACTGTTTTAGGTGTTGATATAGATCAAGAAGCACTTGATGATTTAGCAGAGAGACTTTCTATAGAAACTAGAAAGATTGATTTGCACGCTGATTGGAACATACCAAAGAATTCTTTTGATGTCGTTGTTGCAGGAGAAGTATTGGAACATTTGTACTATCCAGATATTGTAGTATCAAAAATAAGTGATGTGTTAAAAGACGGGGGAATGTTGATTGGGTCAGTTCCTAATGCCTTCAGTCTGATTAATCGCTTACGTCTTTTGATAGGTAAGAAAAAAGGTACCCCTTTATGTGACCCAACACACATAAATCATTTTTCACGAAAAGAATTAAAAACTGTATTAATTAAAAACTTTAAAAATGTAAAGATTACTCCGCTTGGAAACTATGCTTTTTTAGATAGGTTCTTCCCAGGGTATTTCTCGTTCATGCTTCTGTTTGAGGCAACTAAGAAAGATAAATGAAACAATTAATCAAAAACATACTTTTCTTGCTACTTGATGTTTTTAGTAGAAAAAACAAAGTATCTATTCTAATGTACCACTCTGTTTCTTGTAACGGTAAGTTCTTTACTGTTACTCCAGAAAACTTTGAAAGACAGATTGAATATATTAAAAACAAGAATCTTAAAGTTGTAAAACTTTCAGATCTAGTTCAAAAGATTTCATCTGGTGAGGATGTTAAAGATTATGTATCTATAACCTTTGATGATGGATATAAGGATAATTTCAGTAATGCATTTGAAGTTTTGAAGAAACATAATATTCCAGCAAGTATTTTTGTTGCAACAGATTACGTAAACAAAGGTTTCAAGAACTCTCAATATCTCTCAATACCAATGTTGTCTGAAATAGAAATGATCACAATGAGTAGTAGTGGACTAATTGAGTTTCTCCCACACACTAAAAGCCATACTACCGTGGACGATATCTCAGAAGAAAACTTAAAGAATGAAATTGAGGGGTCTAGGCTATACTTGGAGGAAATATTAAAAATTCCAGTTTCAAAGATATTCGCATACCCAAAAGGAGTAATTGATATGAAATCTAAGTCATACATGACTAAAAATGGGTGGTTAGCGGCTGTCGGAGTGACGTCTGGTGGTATTGATACAAATACTGACATATATGCCTTAAATCGTAATTCTGTCGATTCTATGACCAACATGATACAGTTTAGGGGGATATTAAACAGTACTGTAGATATGTATGAAATGTTAAAGAAAGGTATGTCAGGAACTTCACTTGTAAGACAAATCCTAAAAGGAAAGACTATTTATAGATCATACTTTAATCAACTCGTAGAGAAACATACAAAACATTTGAAAGGAGAGATCCTTGATTTGGCGGGTGGTGAAAGACCTAGTTACAGAGATTATTTGTCTAAAGATATTAAGTTAGTTCAAACAAATATTTCTGACTCGAACAATGTTTCGGGAGTTGATTTCAATGGACCTTTACCATTTGAAGATAATTCTTTTGATGGAGTATTCCTTTTCAATGCTCTATACATTTCAGACAACCCAAAAGATCTTTTGAGTGAAATAAACAGAGTTTTGCGCCCAGGAGGAACTTGTTTGATTGCCTCACCTTTTATTTCAAACGAAATGCCGGAGCCACATGATTATGCCAGGTTCACTAAAGAAGGGTTGGATATGTTATTTAAAGATTTTGATTTTTCTGGAGTTAATATAGAAAGATTCGGTGAAAGGTTCACTGTTACTGCTTATCTCCTACATCCATTCTTCCTGTTTAATATTATAAGACTTCCTGTTTATTTACTGGCTCATCTGTTGGACTCTGTTATCCCAACAAAGATTACAGAGAAACATCCAACACCGCTTGGATACTTCTGTGTTTTAAGAAAATAAAATGCCTACTAACAATAAAATTAAAATAGTATTCGGAGTAAACGACTTTATTGTCGGCGGGATGCAAAGACAATTTGTTGAACAATCAAAATTGTATAATTCTGATGAATTTGAGATTACCTTGATAACTCTTTTCTCTTTTCCTGAAAGAGATGATTTCTATGGCAATCTTCCAGATAATATAAAAGTATATAAGTTTGATTTTAAAGGATACAAAGATATTTCAAGTTGGCTCAAGCTATTAAAGTTACTTAGAAGCATTAAGCCAGATATTGTTGTATCAAGCTTATTTTTTAGTAACACCATCTTTCGGTTCTTGAAACCTTTGGTTGGATACAAAGTTGTGTCTCGTGAACATAATACGTATACCGATAAGACAAAAAAACATATTTTTATAGATAAGGTGATGTCACATGTTTCCAACAAGATTGTTGGAGTTTCAACTACTGTTGCTGACTTTACGTCTAAGCAGGAGAATATACCAAGAGATAAGTTTGAAGTAATTCATAACGGAATTGATGCTGACTTAGTTAACCAAAGGTTAGAGCAACTTCCAGAAAAAAATTCATTGAAAAATAAATTAGGATTGTCTGTTAATGATAAAGTATTGATTAATGTGGCTAGACTAACACAACAGAAAAATCATGAACTGTTGATTGATGGTTTTTTGGAGTTTTCTAAGAAGTATAATGATTACAAACTTCTTATTGTTGGAGGCGGGGGATTAGAAGAAGAAATTAGAGAGAAAGTTTCTGGAAGAGAAGATTCAATATTTGTACTCGGTAATCAGAGTGATGTATTTAAATTTTATAAAGTTGCTGATGCTTTCGTTTCAACTTCGAAGATAGAAGGATTAAGTAATGCTTATTTAGAAGCTTTGGCCAGCGGGTTGCCACTAGTGTCTACAAAAACAGCAGGGACAGATGAGCTTATAAATGATGGATATAATGGGCTGTTTGTAAATCAAGAGACTATAGAGAGTGTTTCTGAAACTCTAGAAAGATTACATTTTTCTGATCTTGAAACAATGAAAAGAGCAGCTTTTGAAACTGCTCTAAACTTTGATATTAAAAATACAGTAGAAAAATATGAAGACTTGTTTAAGAGATTATAAGTTTTGTTGTCCTCTCTAATGCATCTTCGTTTGAATATGGATGGTATTCTTTTTTTACACGATCTCTAGCTTCTTTCCAGATATCGTTCTCAAAAGTTGCTTCGATTGCTAGTAGTAGATCATTGAAGTTAAATACTTTCTTACCTGGAGTTGTATTGGTGTAGTTAACAGTGAAACCCTCGGTTTTTTGGTAGTTCTCTAAATCATACGGATAGAAGACCATTGGTTTGTTTGTAAACAAAAAGTCTAGTGATATAGATGAATAATCAGTTATAAGCATATCTATGTATTTTAACAGGGGATATAGATCAGAGTTTTTTAGAAAGTATATATTTTTAAACTCCTTACCTTCAACTTCTTTAAAGTTCTTAGGGTGTAACCCTATTGTTAACAGGTAGTTTTTCTTTTGTAACCACTCGGACATCTTATTCAAATCAAAAACTTTTTCTAATACAAGCTTTTCTCCTCTTCGGAATGTTGGTGTGTATATGAGGTTCTTAGAATTTCTTTTTTCTTTTAAAATATTTAAGAGTTCTGTATCAACTCCTATGTTAATTTCTTCTTCTAGTAAGTCAGTTTTAGTCATTGAAATATTTCTTGGATATTCTGCTATCTCGATACTTTCTTTTTTATAATTAAAAGCTTCAGTATAAGTAGTAGCTTGATTTTGTGATGTACAGAAAAGTTTGTGTATTTTCATAAACTGAGCAGGAAACATTAGTCTGGCTTTCCACTCCGGAGAGATAGGGTATCCTTTTTTTTGAAATCCTATTTTTTTAATAGGAATCCCATGCCATAGTTGAATTATTTTTGTCCAACCTGAGTATTTCCAATTTTCAAAATGTATATAAGCGTCGACTATTGTATAACCAGCAGTTAGTGCATAGAAAATACCAAGAATACTTTTTCTTAAGTAAGCCTCGTGACCTAATGATTTTAGTTTACTTTGAAGTACTTTATCTTTGGTCAACCAAATTGCACGAGATATATTGTATTTTTCTTTGTTATGAGAAACGTGCAAAAAAAGATATTTAGCATTGTCAGCAAATATTTCTTTTTCTCCTTCGTAGTGCCAACCCATGAATACCCATGTGCCATTATTTCTTGGTACAAACAATGACAGTGTATACACTGTCCAAGAGAAGAGTATTCTAAATGCTCCAATGATTTGTCTTAACCCAGGTATTTTTTTAAGTGTTTCTATCATAGGTATCTTTCAAGTTCTGAAAGATTACGTACTACAATATCAGCTCTTATATCTGACATTTCATAATCTGCTCGGCTGGTTTCTCCTGAAAGAACTAATACAGAAGTGGCTCCTATATCGTTTGCTAGTTTGATGTCTGTATATAGTCTATCTCCAATAATTACAGAATCTTTTGCTTTGAGTTTTAGTTTTTCGAGTACGGGCTTAATAAAATTAGGATTTGGTTTACCAAAAGACTCAGCAGGGAGATCCTGTGTTGCTGATTCAAACATATCTATGAAAGTTCCAATGTCTGGAACAAATCCATCTTTTGTTGGGCAAACCTGATCAATGTGTGTTGCAAAATATGGGACACCTTCACGAATGAACTTTGTTGCAAGTTCGATTTTCTTGTAATTTATCTCCGTGTCATAACAAAGTAGTACGGCTTGAGGATTTTTGTCTTCTAATTTAAATCCTTTACTCTCTATCCATTTACTTGTTTTTTTGTTTGCTACCAAAAATATTTTCTTTAGTTTATTTTTCTTAAGGTAAAGCATTGCTGCTTCAGTTGAGATTAGTACTTCTTTTTCATTAAAATTTAATCCAAGTTTTTTAAGTGATTTTGTTATATCAGCAGGAGTTCTTGATGAGTTGTTTGTTAACACAAATAACTTCTTTTTATTTTCTCTGACCTTTTCAAGAAAAGATTTACTCCCACCTATAGCTTTTCCTCCAAGAGTTAAAGTCCCATCATTATCAAAAAAGAAAACTTTCTTATTACTTAAAGATTTTAACTTAGTATTAAACTTTATCTCAGCATCAGCTAAGTCATCCAGGTTGTCTATTTCAAACCATTTGTCTTTACCTATAGCGCAAACTTTTGGTTTTATCTTTCCTTCTGAAAAAAGTCTATCGAATGCTGCTTCAGTCCATTCGTTTAAGTTTCCAGATTTTATAGTCTTCTCTAATTCTTTTACTAAAGTCACAAGATCTGATTTTGTAAACTTGTATACGTCAATAGAGCATCCATGAGAATCCTCAGGAGTAATTTGTTTGCTTATATTTTTTATATGCCCATCTTCAACAACCACCTTCATTGATTCATCTTGGTAGAGCCCAACATCAACTGCAATAGCACTTCCTTTTGTATTCATCAGTTTCTTGATAACCCCCTTATCAAACACTAAATCACCATTCATTATTAGAGTATCATCATTTAAATGTTTTTTAGCTAGATAAAGACTATATAAGTTGTTCGTTGTTCCATAGTCTTTGTTTTCTATAAAATTGAAGTTTAATTCTGGAAAAGACTCCACACAATACAATTGTATTTGGTCACTACGATAGCCACATACCAGAGTAACTTCTTTTATCTGTGAATAAGATAGTGAAGACAGGATGTGTCCAAGCATTGGCACACCGTTTGCTTCAATCATTGTTTTAGGCTTCGAATCTGTCATTGGTCTTAGTCTAGATCCAACTCCAGCTACTAGAATTATAGCTTTTTTCATATTTGTGTATTTTGTTATTGTACATAACTATAAGGGGGTGTAAAGAGAGGAGTGCCTAAGTTCCACGAGTTCTTAACTGATTGTTAAGAACTCTGGGTTTGAAGATATATTACAACAAATTACTTTTAAAGTCAAGACAGTGTTTTTAAATAATTTCATTTGCTATACTATCGATTATGACAACACAGGAAAAAGGAGACTTGTTTGAACAAGTTAAGAAATCGTATACATTTCTTCATATATTAAGAAGTTTTGAACTAGATAAGAAGGCTGTACTTGATGTTGGGTGTTCTGAAGGACATTACTTGCAGTGTTTCGGCCCAGGAAGTGTTGGAGTTACTATCATTGAAGATCATGTTAATGATGCAAAAAATAGAGGGCTTGAAGTTGTTTTGAAGAATGTTGAAAACCCAAATTTCTCTATGGATAAGAAGTTTGATGTCGTTTGGGCAAACAACTTCTTCGAACACATGAATGCTCCGCATCCATTTCTAGCAAAGATGAGAGAAGTAATAAAAGAGGATGGAACCTTGATTCTCGGTGTACCTGTAATTCCACACATTTCTTTTATGACAAGATTTAGAAAGTTTAGAGGAGCGTACGCTGTATCACACGTTAATTTCTTCAACAGGAAAACTTTAATAGAGACAGTTAAAGCATGTGGATGGGATGTTAAGGAAGCAAGATCATTTTACTTTCAAAATACTTTTGGAGATTTCCTACTCAACTTAATAGCTCCACACATATATATAGTAGCTAAACCTGTTAAAGATTTTAAGTATCATAGAAAGCGATTACTATCACTTGATGGATATGATAAATAAGGAATCAGTTATAATTTTAGGTTCAAAGCCTGAAGCAACTTTTCCTGATATAAAAGTAGAGAATGTATTGGCTGCAAATGGAGCAGTGGAGCTTGCACTTTTGTATAGAGAAAAGTATGGGGCTAATATCATCGTGCTTGTTCCAAGTAATGAACTTTTAAAACATAAGCATATTCAAGAATCTTTTGTTAAAGGAAAACCAGATGAGATTGTTCTCTTGGGAGAAGAAAGTGAAGAAGCCACTGATTTGATTAAAAATGTTTTGAACTTAAACGCTGAAATAATTATTTTCAATCCAAATGAAAGATTGGAACTCATGAAAAAAATATTAGGCTATAGGAGATATATTCTTTTAGTTAAAAGAACTATTTTATCTGGACCACGGAAACTATTCAGTGGTAGTAGTTTATGGCCGTCATGTTCAACAGGATTAAATGCAATATTCTATGCAATGGTCAGATTTCCTGAAGCAGAAAAATACATCACTGCGGGTATAGGATTAAAAAGTGGAGGACACTTTAACAAGGTTGGAGAATTTACCGACAAGACTTCCCAGTCTGATCTGATTACGATAAAACACTGGCCTTACATTAAGCGTAAGAATGTATACACTACAGACGATGTCATGAGTGAAATAGGAGGTGTTCCTAAATGGGAGGGAGAAATTTTACAAAATGATTAAGAAAATAAGTATACTTAGTAAACTATGAATAAATCTCACAAAATACGTCTTGGAGTGATTGGCGCAGGAAATATGACAAGAAAAAAACATCTTCCTGCACTTACTTTGCTATGTGATGAAGGCTTGTGTACTTTGGATGGTATATGCGATCTTGATCTCGATTTAGCTGAAAAAACAGCTATAAATAATAATATTCCATATTTTACACAAAATGCATCAGAATTGATAAAAAGGGAGGATATTGATGCAATATGCATTTTTGGTCCAGCTGACGTGCATTACAAATATGGATTAGAAGCGCTCAGAAACGGTAAGCATTTATTTGTTGAAAAACCTCCAGCCAAAAATGTTGCGCAATTAAAAGATCTTTGGAAAACCGCAAAGTATAAAAAATTAATCGCAGTTGCGGGCTTTAATCGTCGTTTTCAAAAAAGTATTTCAGAGATTAAAAAAAGAATTGATAAAACGTCGGTTTTAACAGGAGAAGCAATTTTTAATAAACCAAGTGCAGATCAGTTGGCTTTATTTGGAATGAACACATGGATAGGAGTTAGTGCGATTCATGCACTTGATACTTTATGTTTTGTTATGGGTGAAAGACCGACAGCAATTTGGAGTATTGGTAATGGAAAAAATACTGAGTCACCAGAAAACTTTTCTGCAATCATTGAGTGGGGGAATAGATATGCGGTTTTTTCTTCAAATAATTCCGCAGGTTCTCGTTTGGAGAAATATTCTTTTCATGGGTATGGAAAATCATTTGATGTAGAAGGGGCAAAATTAATTGTGACAAATGATAGTGGAGAGACAGAAGAAATTAAAGACGATTCAGAAGTCGCGAATGGAATTTATCAAGAATTTAAAACCTTTTTAGGATCAATTATCTCTGGAGAGAAACCTCTTCATTCTCTAGAAACTTCGCTTGCAACTCTTCATTTGGTTGATCTTGTGGAAAAAAGATATCGAGGCCCTATAGACTGGTCTTTCATTGATGAGCAAAAAGAAGACCTAAATGAATATTTTCCAGAAATAAAAAAAGAAAGATTCATCAATTTTGATAGAAAACCAGCAGTTTTAGTCTTAAACAGGGAAGTTATAAAAGATACTTTGTCTAAATTAGAAGAAAATTTTGATATCTTATACCAAGAGAATATATCAAAAGATAATCGAAATAGAATTGTTGCAATAATTACAGGTGGGCCCGGTGCAATTGTTCCACAAGAAAAATATTTTAAAGAACTGTCATCGTTGAAAGTTTTGTGTGTAGTAGGATCTTCAGTTAAGAATTGGGGGGCAGAATTTGCGATGGAAAAAAATATTTCAATTTTAAATACTGCTGATGTTTATGCTGATGCGGTGGCGGAGTTTATCGTAATGCAGGCTCTTGTTGGCTTAAGGAGAGCGAGTGTATCACATGATGCTATAAGAAGAGGTGGATGGGGTTTTTCTGCTTCGAGTTTATCTAATAAATTGAAAAAAAATATTCTAAAATTTGCAAGATATTATATTCCAGAAAAGATTAAGGCACCACTTAGGTCTTTAAAATCTTTTTTAATGACTGCTACATCTTCAAAAAAAACTGTTAATTCTGTTAATAAAAAAATGATTAGCCAAACTTTATATGGGAAAACAATAGGCATTATAGGATTTGGAGAAATCACTAAAAAAACCATCCTATTTTTCAAATTATTCAACTGTAAAATTTTAGTTAACTCAGAATATTTAAATGAAGAAGAAGCGAAAGATCTTGGTGTAAAAAAAACTACACTTGGTGAAGTCTTGCTTTCTGATGTTGTTTCACTGCAAAGAGGACTCTCAAAACGCACCGAAAGATCTTTTGGGTCAAGAGAAATAAATACTTTAAGACCTGGAACTGTTTTAATAAATTCAGCTCGCGCAGGACTTGTGGACAATGGAGCATTAATAAAACGTCTAAAGAAAGGGGATATTTTTGCTTGTCTTGATGTTTTTGACAAAGAACCGTTGCCTGCAAATGATGAGCTCCGAAAACTACCAAACGTATTTTTAACTTCACATATTGCAGGTTCGATCCATCATACTAAAGGACTTTTAGAAAAGTCTAGTAAAAATTTGGTTGATAAACTAATTAAACATTTAGACGGAAATATCGTCTCAAAGATAAAAAATAGTGAACACTTTCGTAATATGACGTAGTTACTTGTTTTATAAAGCAAGTAACACTTAGATAACCAAAATGAAATATTTCATGTAAATTCTATAATTTAACCATCGCGTAGGTTTCTGACACACGATATTTTAACAGATTTTTTATAGTATTGTTTAATAAAAATCTAAACTCTATATGCGCAGGTATCAGATCCGTGTGTAAATATTTTATAACCATTTGACTCAAGAATGTTTTCACATTCCTTTTTTTGTTCAGGAGTGATCGCTTTACTTTCAAAATTAATTAGACTTGGTAAAAATTTGTCATATGGGAAATTTTTAATAATTTCATGATCATATCCTTCGACATCAACCTGAAGTAAGTCTATTTTTTTTATATCATATTTTCTGGTAAAGTCACTTAATGTAATTGCATCGATTTCTACTTCTTCTATGTATTTATTAGGATCCTCACTTTTTGGAATCCTTTTTTTTAAATAAACGATGAAGTTTTCTTTATTAAAAGATGAGATTGCTGTCATTTTGAAAAAATCTGGATCATCTTTGGTCTTTCCAATAAACTCTTTTTTTACTCTATAAAATTTTTGTTTACCGCTTTCTGTGGAAATTGCTACATTAGCAAATTGTAAATTACTACTTTCACTATAATTTTTTTTTAGTTTTTCAAAAACATCAGTTTGAGGTTCTATTAAGATTCCTTTCAAATTATATTTTAAGATTGAATCCCGAAGAGGATCGCCTGATATACCATCATTTGCACCGATTTCTACAAAAAAGAAATCCTTTCTGTTAACTTTGGAAAAATATAGTGTAAGAAAATTTTGATACAGATCCTTTAGTTGTACTGTTTTTCTTCTTGCTCTATCAATACTGTTGAAACCAGTATATTTATGAATTTCTAAACCAAGTTTATTTAAAATATTTTTTACAATTTTCTTAAGCATGTTTATTTTTTTATTATAAGGTCTTCTCTTTATGCATTGAAACATTACGAATTTCACTCATTATACCATCCATAATATAAACTTTCTCTATATCTTTTGCAGGGCCAGTATTTTATTGTAATGGAAGTACAGACATCACAATTAACACTAATATTTCACAAATCAATAATTTCCAAAGAAACACACAGAGGTTATTAACAAGTATTTCAATGATTGATTAATCACTTCCTTTAACTTTCATCACTCTTATCCTTTTTCAACTGACGCAGTCGATCAAAAAACCAACAAGATGAGGAGTAAGTATAATACACAAATGACACCATTTGAGAAGTTGAACAGCATCTCTAATTTTGAACAGTATCTTAATTCAGATGTTTCTATTGAGTATTTGACGACAATTAAAGGAGAACACAACGATGTCGCCGTCGCTATATTAAAGGAATAAAAGCGAAAATAATTATTTAAAAACTTTTATAAATTCGAACAATAATTTTAATTTTCAAAAAAAGAGTGGTCATATTAATAATTAATTTAAATTTTAATATGTAGGTAACTTGTCTTTTGAAGTCTTCGGTGCATATAATGATTAAATGTCTAAAAAGGTACTAGGAGTCATACCAGCAAGAATTGGATCAACTCGTGTTCCAGGAAAGATGCTGGCTGATATTTGTGGAAAGCCACTTATAGAGTGGACCATTTTACGTACTAAAGAAGCTAAAAATATAGATACTCTTGTTGTAGCAACAGATTCTCCGGAGATTGCTTTGGTCGCTGAAAGACTTGGAGTAAAAGCAATCATGACCCCATCTGAGTTAAAGACTGGTACTGATCGTGTTGCAGAAGCTGTCGAACAGTTTACTGATTTTGAACCTGATATTGTAGTTAATATCTGGGGGGATGAACCACTGTACCCGGCTTCTGCTATTGATGAGGCAATTCAACTCCTGTTGGATGATGATGAATTACAAGTTTCCGGAGTCGCAGATTTAATTGAATCTGAGGAAATGTTAAATGAACCAAGTATTGTTAAAGTATTGACTGACATTAACAACAGAGTACTATGCTTCACTAGATCTAATGTTCCATTCACACATCATGAGGATGCAAAGTTTGATCCATATCACATCATTGGCGCTATGCCGATGAGAAGAGAGTTTTTAAAAACTTTTCTGGAACTCCCTCAAACACCTATAGAGAAAAAAGAAGGTATTGAACAGATGAGAATTTTGGAGAATGGCTTTACTATGAAAATAGTTAAAGGACATTATAACAATTTAGGAGTTAACACCCCTTCTGAACTAGAACAAGTACGTAACATTTTTAAAGAACGATAACTATGAAAAAAAACCTAAAAGAACTGATAGATAAAAAAGCAGAAAACTTAAAGGAATTCTGGTTTGATGTTGATGGAGTCATGACTAAATCTGGTCCAATTGCTATGTATGAAACAGTTAACAGTGAAGGGGGAGTTGTTGGATTTAGAAAAGACGAAGGCTTTCTAAACACAATACTAGTTCCTTTAGGAGAGAATGGAGAATCTGTTCCATACAAGATAGAGCAGTTTGCAACATATGATAATATCGTTGCCGAAGGATATATGTTTGATACTCGTGACGGGAAGTGTATAGAATATTTAGTACAAAATGGATTTCCTGTATATTTCATCAGTGGTCGGGACTCTCCTGTTGTTAGAAAACGTGCGGAAACTCTAGGTGCTATACCGGTACTAGGAATAATGGATAAGCTTCCAAAACTTAAAGAGCTATCAAACTGTTCACTAGACGAAATTCTTTTCGTAGGTGATGGGATTCAAGACTGCGATGTTTTGAAGGTTGCAGGAGTTTCAGTAGCACCATCTGATGCATGTGGAGAAGCTATAGCGTCTGCTAAAGCTATAACTTCAGCAAAAGGAGGAGATGGTGTACTAGATGAAATTCTCAAGATCTTCTTAAAGAAAAAGGGTCTATGGCCAAGTTAGATAATTGATTCAAAAAGAACACAAAACACGTAAAGTCAATCCTTTACGTGTTTTAATTTAGTTGGTAGTCTTTTTAGTATCTAACTAGTTTAAAGATGGATTTAAATAATAATATAAAAATTACTGCGTTGCTGACAGGAAGGGGAAATAACACCCTGAAGGATAAAAATGTTTTACCTGTGTTTGGTAAACCTCTTTTATACTATCCAGCGAAAGCTGCATGGGATTCTAAATATATTACAGAATATTACGTCAGCAGTGATTGTGAAAAAATACTAACAGCCGCAGAAGAGATAGGGTATTCAAGAATCAAGCGACCACTTGAGTATGCAAGACCTGATTCACAACACGAAGATGTTATCATTCACGCCCTGGATGTCTTAAAGGAGAAGGAGGAGAAACCAGATATTGTTGTTATTATTCTTGCAAACAACGCATCAGTTAAGACAGAGTGGATTGATGATTGTGTGAAAGCTTTGATTGATGATGAGACTTTAACTTCTGCAATCCCAGTTTACTCTGAAATGGATCATCACCCTTTTAGAGCAAAAAAGTTAAACAATGAGGGACTCATTGATACCTTCTTTGATTTTAAAGGTAAGAAGATTTCAACAAATAGACAAGACTTAGAACCAAACTATTATTGTTGTCACAACTTTTGGGTTTTAAGAAATAATAATTTTGATAATGAAACTGAAGGACAAATGCCTTGGAAGTTTATGGGGGACAGAATAAAACCATATGTTATAGAACAGACTTTTGATGTTCATGAGAGTGAGGATATAAAAAGAGTTGAGAACTGGCTTACTCAAAATGGTATAGTGTAAATTATGAGTAAAACAAAAGTATCAAAAAGAAAGTGGTTGATAATACCCATAGAGACAAAAGCTCGAGAACTTTATGGAAAACTTCTCCTTTCTTGCTACGCGGCTGAAAGTGGACTGGGTGTTATAATTGGTGGAAAGAAAGCGACGAGAGGAGAACAGGATAAGTTACCAAAAGGAACTTTTCTAGAAAAAAGTATCCCCCCGGGAAACAGTTCTGGTGTTGTAAATAATATATTGTCTTTCAATAATAAAGTTTCTGCTGTAGATGAAGAAGGTTTGGTATATATGAACAAAGAGCATTATTTTAATAGAAGGATTAATCCTGACTCTTTCAGGAAAGTAGATCATTTTTTTACATGGGGTAAAAAACAGGCAGATGATATTGCATCTTTAATAGAATCACCAGAAGGAAAGATAGTTAACTCAGGAAACCCTCGTTTTGATTTACTACGACCAGAGTTTAGAGATATATATGAGAAGAGCGCACAGCAACTAAAAGACAAGTATGGAAAGATAATTCTAATTAATACTAGTTTTTGGATTTTTAACAATGCTGGTGTTGGTTCTGACAATAGAATTAAGAATGCAAAAAACAGTGGTCAGATAAAAAGTAAAGCACAAGAAGAAGAATGGTTAAGAATGTCTACATTACAAGAAAAAGTTTTTCATTTAATGTTAGACCTGCTACCTAATCTTTCAAAAGAGTTTCCTGATCACAGTATAATCATTAGACCACACCCATCAGAAAACAATCAACCATGGATAGATAAGTGTAAGGATTTACCTAATGTAAACATGGTACATGAAAAAAGTGCTAATGATTGGATAATGGCATCTGATGTTGTCATTGAGAACAACTGCACCACTTCTATCGAAGCTTTTCTTTTGGAAAAAGCAGCGATTACATACAGACCTGAAAAAGATGAAGAAGTTGAAATGAAACTGCCAAATGGATTAGGGTTTCATGCAGACAACGAAATAGACCTAATGGATTTAATGAAGAAGATCATTAACGGTGAGGTTAAAAAACCACATGATTATGAAGACCAGGTTTCTTTTGTTAAAGAGTACATTGCTAATGTTGATGGAGCTCTAGCATCAGAAGTTATTACTGATACAATAAACAGAATAGAATTACCTGTGGTGGGAGGAGAGTTCCCTATAAAGCATAAGGACTCTCTGAAAAGATTTTTAAGGAAAATAAAGAACAGTATTGTTCCTGGTGAAGCAGAGGTGTATTACAGAAAGAAGTTTCCAGGAATAAAGCTTCAGGAGGTAGAAGATATAGTTGAGGGTTTCAGAGAACTTTCTGGAAAGTTCTCTGAATTAAAGATTATTAAGATTACAGACGATGGTTTCTGCATATACAAATAGTGTAATGATGAATAAAAAACCAAATTTCTTTATTATAGGTGCTCCTAAATGTGGGACTACATCAGTGAGTGAATATCTGAGAGAACACCCAGATGTTTTTTTTTCTAACCCTAAAGAACCAAACTATTTTAATACTGACTTTAATAAAGAGCATAGAAAGTTTCTTACCGAAGAAGAATATTTAGAAAGATGTTTTTCAGATTCTGAAGGATATAAGATGGCAGGAGAGGGGACTGTGTTCTATTTGTATTCAAAAGAAGCTGTTTCAAACATCTTAAAATTTAACCCTGACTCTAAGTTTATTGTAATGCTTAGAAATCCTGTTGATACTGCATATTCATGGCACTCTCAAAGTCTTAAAACTTTCAAAGAAGATATAAAAGATTTTAAAAAAGTATGGAGACTAATAGGGAATAGAAAGAATGGAAAAGATATTCCTAAAGGCTGCCATGATTCTAAGAGGCTATTTTATGATGAGATTTTTAAGTTTGGAGAACAGATGGAGAGATTGTATAACCAAGTTGATCCTAAAAATGTTCATGTAATTTTCTATAAAGACCTAAATAGAAACACATTGAATGAGTATAAAAAAACTCTAGAATTCTTAGGAATAGAGTACGATGGTAGAACAGACTTTCCTATATACAGAAAGAATAAAACTGTTAGATATAGTTTCTTGAGAAGATCTATCAATAATATTTTAAAGATTAAGAACAAAATCGGTTTAAATCTAAATACTGGTTTAATCACAAAATTCTTATCTAAGAGTGTTGTTGTTAAAGAAAGAAAAAACCTTGATGTAGAGTTCAAGAAAGAACTGGTTAATTTCTTTAGTGAAGATATTAAAAAGCTTTCTAGAATAACGGGTAGAGATCTTTCTGCTTGGTTGAAATGAAAAACAGGTGTGTTCTGTGATATAGATTCTATATAAAATTAACGTTTTGTTAATGTGGCGTGTTTAAATTGATACCTAATTAATATATTTAAATATACTTCTGTTAAGAGTAAAGAACATACCAATCCCCACATGCCAAATATTGGCAGAAGAATAAGGAATAGAACAACTCTTAATATATTAGAACTAATACCAATAACGTATTGTTCTTTTTTCATGCGGTGTGCTGTAAAGGCTTGTTTGTATAATGATCTTGGTTTTGATAATAATGTTAGAGCTAGTATCTGGGATATTAATACTGATTCGGTATATGAAGGGAAGAATATTTTAAATAGGTATGGTGCTGCAATTATATACAGAATTAATATGATTACAGAAACACGGAACATAGATTTTACCTTTGGAGGTAAAATTCTTTTTAGTTTTGAAAATTCTATTCCACCTATTTTTGAAAATGTTAGTGAGTATAATAATGAGTAAAGACTCTCTATTTGTTTTATAGGCAGTATGGCAAGAGTGTAAACAGCGACTGGAACTGCTCCTAGAAAATGGAAAATTAATATCTTGTCAGCTTGTCCAGCAATATTTGCAAATGTTTTTATCAAACTTAAATGCTTGCTGTAATTTATCATCTTGTTTTCTTCACTGTGTTTTAATTTATGACGTATTACAACTGTCCAGTATAAAATAGCTCCCGATATTACACTTGAACCGTAATACGCAGATACAATAATGACTAAATTATCAGTCAAAGAAATTGCAGTGATGATAGACGTTAGTAGTACTAGTCTTCGGAATATTGAATAGACAGCACTCTCTTTGAAATATTTTTTCCCTAATAAGTACGACTTAGCTAAACCAAATCCTTCAATGAATGGTGATAGTGTTCCTATTACCAAGAAAGATAACGCTAATATATTATTTCCGTTTATATAGTAGTACGCTGAGAATAATAGACCTGCTACAAAAATACCAGAACTCCAGATGATTTGTGTTTTAAAACCTGTTCTTAATGCACCGTCTCTACCTTTTGCAACAGCAGTAATTATGGTTGTTCCTATACCGGATAGAGTGAAAGCAGATATTATAACTGCTATGGACATTATAAACTGGTAAGTACCGTAAGTATCTTTTGGAACTAGGTTTGCAAAAGCTACCGCTATTATAAGACCAGTAACCATTATCACACCCTGACCCAGTAGTAGCCAAAATCCTCCAGAAGCAAGATAAACCATATCTGTCTTGGCATATTTTTCACTCCATCTTAATATTTTGTATGCATTTATCTTTATCTTCTCCATTTAACATATGGTACTAGAACAGCACGAAAAAGTCTCTATGTTCCACAATACTTGCTATGAAAATAGATATACTGCTAGAATGCCAATATGAAAAAAATCGCAATAGTCGGATACGGTTACGTCGGAAAATCAATGTTTAATTTCTTTAAAGATCACTATGATGTTTACATATGTGACCCAACATATGAAAAGTCTAATACTAAAGAGGAGATAAATGACTGTGATATGGCAGTCGTTTGTGTTCCTACACCACAAGGAGAGACTGGAGCAGTTGATACAACTATAGTTGAAGAAGTTATTGGTTGGTTGCAAGTTCCATTAATTTTAATCAAATCGACTATCCCTCCAAAGACTACTAAAGGATTAAAGGATAAGTTTAATAAAAGGATTGTTTTCTCACCTGAATATATTGGGGAAGGTAAGTATCAGGTTCAATGGTGGAAGGACAAAGCGTATCCACATCCAACAGACATGAAAATGCACGATTTCTTTATCTTTGGTGGAGACAAAGAAGATACTCCAGAAATGATTCAATACTTCTTGAAAGTTGTGGGACCAGATCCAAAGTATATTCAAACTGATAGTACAACAGCTGAACTTGTTAAATATATGGAAAACTCTTGGGGGGCTATGAAAGTTGCTTTTTGTAATGAGTTTGCAGACATTGCTGATACATTTGATGTTAACTACGAAGAGTTAAGAGAAATGTGGTTACTTGATGGTCGTGTTGAAAGAATGCATACAGCTGTTTTTCGAGATCAAAGAGGGTTTGGAGGTAAATGTTTTCCAAAGGATGTTAATGGGATTATAGAACACAGTATCAAGCACGGATATGAGCCAGAATTACTTATGAAAGTAATTAAGAGAAGTCTCTAGTTTTGTGATATAGTTTTTTAATGTTCGGAAAGACACTATCAGAGAAACTATTGTTTTCTACACTATATTTGATACCTTTTGTTCCTCTCGTCGTATCAAGTTCTCTTTTGTTTCCATATATATCAGGTAAAGCATTTGCCTTCAGGTTCTTGGTTACTATAGCCTTTATCTTTTGGGTTGTTGTTATGTCTAATAATAGGGAATATAGACCAAAGAGGTCTTTAATTCTTACTGCAATTATATCCTTCGTATCTGTAATGTTTATTGCTAATATTTTCGGTGTTAATCCTTCTAACAGTTTCTTTAGTCGCTACGAAAGAATGGAAGGGTTTGTCACTCTAGGATATCTCATGGCCTTGTTTATAGTTTTAACTTCTTCTTTCAATACTCCACAGAAGTGGGCTAACTTCTTTAAGGTTTCAATTTGGGTAAGTGTATATGTAGCTACGTATGCATTATTCCAGAAGTTAGGATATATAGGGATACGACAAGGGGACGTTAGAGTAGATGCAACTTTTGGTAACGCTATATATCTTGCTGTATATGTGATGTTCCATTTCTTCATCACACTTTTTTACATGTACAGAGAAAAGAAAAATAAATGGAAACTCACTTTCTATGGAATTGTAATGTTTCTACAAGGAGCGACTATGTACCTTACCGCTAGTAGAGGAGTTATAATCGGCACACTGATAGCTTTTGTACTAATGTCTCTAGCTATTATGGTTTTTGAAAAGGAAGATAAGCTAGTAAGAAGAATGTCGATGATAGCTATCGCTTCTATTGTTGTCCTAATAGTAGTCTTCACTGTAGTTAAAGATAATGACTTTGTTCAGAATGAACCTATATTAGCTAGGTTTGCAAATATATCTTTGAAAGAGATTACTATTGAATCTAGATTCTTGATTTGGGATTTAACCTTTGATGGATTTAAAGAGAGACCTCTTCTTGGTTATGGACAAGAAAACTTTAATTATGTTTTTAATAAGCATTACGTTTCTGAACTTCACAGACAAGAGCCATGGTTTGATAGAGCACACAATGT
>JBLINH010000005.1:0-42277 GCA_047639165.1 Minisyncoccia bacterium
GATCATGACTATGGTGATGATCTTGATGTATCTTGTCGAGTTTCAGATACGAGAGTTGAAACAGACGATCGTGTAAAATTCACTGCCGATGTTACAGGTGGTAACGGACCATATGACTATGATTGGTATGGTGACGTACAAGGAAACGATCGAGTAGAAGATATTTCATTTCACAGAGAAGGTGATGTAGAAGTTAGAATCAGAGTAACTGATGATGACGGAAACACTGCCACAGATTCATGTAGAGTTGTCGAAGTAGAAGATTACGACTACTATGATGACGATCTTGAGCTTACATGTAGAGTTTCTGACACTTCAGTTTCTGAAGGAGATTCAGTAACATATACGGCTGAAATTGATGGTGGAGAATCTCCATACGATTACGAATGGGATGGTGACATTTCAGGAGATGATCGAAGAGAGACTGTTACTTTCAACAGATCAGGACGATATGAAGTTGATCTAACTGTAGAAGATGATGATGGAAACGATGTTTCTGTCACATGTCCAGATGTTAGAGTTTCTGATGATAATAATTACATTGCGCCAGCTTCAGTTAGCTCAGTGTATCTAAGTCAGGTTCCTTACACAGGACCGGAAGATGTCTTCAAGGTAATTGGATACATCCTATTAATTCTTGCAGCAAGTATGCTCTCAGTATACGCAGTTGCTAGAAAGAAATTGGCTGCAGGTCAATCTTCAAGAATCGAACTATTTAAGAACAAAAACAAATTAGCTAATAAGATTAACTAATAACTGTTTAAAAAACACCCCGCGTCTGCGGGGTGTTTTTTTTGTTATCTCTATTTCTCTCCCTCAAACTTTTCTATTACCTCATCAAGTGATATTTGTTCAGACTCTCCATTTCTTGATTCGAGAGTAACTTTGTTATCCTCGATATCTTTGTCTCCTAGAATAATGAAGTAGGGAACCTTATCATTCTTTGCTTTTCTAACCTTCTTTCCAAATCCGTCATCTCCGTCATCAAGTTCTACTCTAAAGCCTTTTTCTTTTATAGTATCGAACACCTCTTTAGCCTTTTCGTTATGCACATCAGCTACAGGTACAATCTTTGCCTGTATTGGTGACATCCAGAAAGGAAATTCTCCAGCAAAGTGTTCTATTATGACTGAAAGGAATCTCTCAAGACTTCCAGCGATAGCTCGGTGTATCATCGCAGGAGTCTTCTTAGTACCGTCTTTGTCTGTGTATTCAAGTCCAAATCTTTTTGGCATATTGAAATCTAATTGAGCTGTGGCTAATTGCCACTCTCTTCCTATTGCATCCTTGAACTTGAAATCAAGTTTGGGACCGTAGAAAGCAGCTTCACCTTCTTCTCTTTCAAAAGATAAACCTTCTTTCTCTGCTGATTTTGCAAGAGCATCTTCAGCTGTGTTCCATATAGAATCTTCTCCAAGGTAATTTTCTAGATTCTCTGGATCTCGCACTGAAAGTGTTACTCGGTATTTTCCGTCTTCAAACATACCCAGTAGGGAATAGAACTCTTTGATTACCTTAACCATGATTCCTATTTCTTCTTCAATCTGATCCTCTGTACAGAAAACATGACCATCATCTTGGGTGATGCTTCTAACTCTTGAAAGTCCCAAGAGCTCTCCCGATTGTTCATCCCTATAAACTGCAGTTGCTTCTGTGAAGCGAAGAGGCAAGTCTTTGTAGCTTCGAGCTGCACTGGCATAGATTTGAGTGTGGTGAGGACAGTTCATTGGTTTCAACACAAACTCACTTTCTTTTCCTTTTACATGGAATAGTTCGTCACCGAACTTTTCCCAGTGTCCTGAAGTCTTGTATAGATCTGACTTTGTGATGTGTGGAATCCAAACTTCTTGATACCCATATCTTCCTTGGATTTCATGAATCTTTGAAATTATGGCATTTCGAAGTGCAGTTCCTTTTGGAGTAAAGAGTGGAAGTCCTGGACCAACAAGATCTGAGAATGTGAATAGTCCCAGTTCTTTCCCTATCTTTCTGTGGTCTCTCTTAACAGCTTCCTCTCTTATCTTTAAATACTCATCTAAATCCTCTTTTGTCTCAAAAGCTAGACCGTAGATTCTTGTAAGCATTGGGTTTTTCTCGTCTCCTCTCCAGTATGCTCCTGCTACCTTGTCTAACTTGAAGCTCTTAGCATCAAGACCTTTCATACTATCCATGTGACCTCCTTTACAAAGATCAGTGAAATCTCCCGAAGTGTATAGTGTAATTTTTTCACCCTTTTCCTCGATTTCATTTATTAGTTCCATTTTGTATGGATTGTCTTTGTATATTTCTTTCGCTTCTTTAGCTGAAACCTCTTTGTGTTCAAAACCATCCCATTTGTTTAGGAGTTTTTTCATACTTTTCTCAACAGCTTTTAGATCAAGCTCAGTACTTGGAATACTTAGTTCAAAGTCGTAGTAGAAACCTGAATCTATTGCAGGTCCGATCGTTAGTTTAGCCTCAGGGTCATGTTCAAGTACTGCGGCTGCTAACAAATGAGCAAGTGAATGCCGTTTTTTTTCTAAATCGTTCATAGTGGATATATTAGCACTTTTTTATAACCTTTTCACTTTCTCTGCCAACAAACTGATCTCACCATTCCTATGAGATATCTTTCCTTTGATAGCGATACAGTTATCAGGTTCTAATACTTCTTTGTATGCTTCATATATTTTAGGGAAAGCTACGACTTCAATTGAGTCACTAAAGTCTTTTATTTTCACGAAAGCCATTTCGGCACCTTTCTTTGTTCGTATAGGTTTTGTATTTTCAACTATTCCAGCCACTACCACCATAGCTTCCTCTTTAGATTCTTTTTTAATCTTAGAAATACTTTTACCTCTCTTATCAAGCTGATCTCTAAACTTATCTAGAGGATTACCTGAAATATATAAACCAAGTAGTTCTTTTTCCCAAGCAAGTTTTTGATCTTTGGTCGCAGGAGGAAATTCTTTTAATCGAAGCGGTGGAATGTCAGCAGCTTCTCCAAAGAGAGAACCTTGATCTTTAGGACCTCTAGCAATTTCTTTGTTGTATGCAAGCATGTCTTCTAGATTTTCCATCATCTCGCCTCTTTCACCAAAAGTATCCATAGCCCCGCATTTTATCAGTGCTTCCAGCGATTTTTTATTTAAGTTTTTGTCTGTAACTCTGTTTAGAAAATTTTCTAAGTTTTCAAAAAGACCATTTTCTTTACGCTCCTCAATGATTGAGTGAGCTATTCCTTCACCAAAGTTTTTGATTGTAGTTAGACCAAATCTAATCTTTCGTTCAGTTCCAACCGAAGCGAAGTCTTCAAAACTTTCATTTATGTCAGGAGGCATAACTTCTATTTGCATCTTCTCGCACTCTTTTACCATTTCAGCAGCTCTTTCTACGTCCCCTTGTTCAGCTGTCAGTACTGATGCCATATATAGGACAGGGTAGTTAGCTTTAAGATATGAAGTTAGGTATGAAATTCTTCCGTAACTAGCAGCATGAGCTTTGTTGAATCCGTAGGCTGCGAAAGTTTCAATCATGTCCCAAAGCTTTTGTGTGTTGTCTTCACTCATTCCACCAACTTCCACACAACCAGTTATGAACTTGCTCTTTTGTTTCTCCATTTCTTCTGGGATCTTCTTTCCAACAGCTTTTCGGAATTTGTCAGCTTCACCCCAGGTATACCCAGCTATGTTAACTGCGATCAAAAGAATATCATCCTGATAGATTAGAATTCCGTATGTTGGTTCAAGAAATTGTTTTAGTTTCTCATCAAAGTAGCTAACCTTTGAAGGATCGTGCTTTCTTTCAATATAGTCTGGGATGAAAGCCATAGGTCCTGGTCTGTACAAAGCCACCATCGCATTAATATCTTCAATGTTTGTTGGTTTAAGTTCTTTAAGGAATCTTGTCATTCCAGCACCGTTCAACTGGAAAGTAGCTCCTGTCTCTCCGCGGGCTAACATGTCGTATGTTTCCTTATCATCAAGAGGTATCTCTTCAATTTTTAGTTCCACGTCATATACTTTCTCAACCAACTTAAAAGTATTTCCCATAATAGTTAGGTTCTTTAGTCCAAGGAAGTCGAATTTAAGTAAACCTACTCCATCTTCACCAACAGAATGCATATCATATTGAGTGATTAGTTTTCCTTCTCCTTTGGGATCAAACTGAATCGGTACATCTTCAATTAGTGGTCTAGGAGATATAACAACTCCAGCAGCATGAACACCGATGTGTCTCGCACATCCTTCTAGTTTCTGTGCCATATCAATCACTTTCTGCACTTCTTCGTCAGCTTTGTACAGAGCTTTGAGTTCTTTTACTTCTTTCATAGCTCTTTTGATTGTCATTGGAAATCCCTGGGCTCCAAGAGGAATTAGTTTGGCTATCTTGTCACCGACTTCATATTCATACCCCATGGCTCTAGCAGCATCTCTTACTGATCCTTTAGCAAGCATAGTTCCGAAGGTTCCAATTTGTGCTACGTGATCTTTCCCATATTTTCTTCTTGTGTATTCGATAACCTCATCACGTCTAGAGTCGGCGAAGTCCATGTCGACATCAGGAGCTGATGGTCGGTCTGGATTTAGAAATCTTTCAAAGGGAAGTCGTAATTCAAGAGGATCAACGATTGTTATACCAACAAGGTATGAGACCAAAGATCCAGCAGCTGAACCTCGAGTGTTACTTAAGATTTTGTTTTCATTTGCAAAACGGATTAAGTCGGCAACGGCTAGGAAGTAGTTTGAATATCCTTTGGTGCTGATGATATTAAGTTCATATTCAATACGGGTTTTAACTTCATCAGTTAATTCCATTTTCCTATATTTCAAACCTTCGTATGCTAAGTACTTCAATTCTTCATCTTGTGTTCTTCCACTTTCAATCTTGTAGTCAGGAAACTTCCAATCTCTAAGGGTTATTTCTAGATTACAGTTGTTTACAATCTCTTGTGTGTGTTCCAGGGCTTCTGGAAAATCTTTGAACATTTTGTTCATTTCTTTTTGGGTTTTGAAAGAAAAATCTTCTTCTTTACTTGTTGACCGGTTACTCCCACCAAAAGATGATTGAACAGACATTAGAGTTTCTCTAGCTAAGTACTCATCTGGTTTTATATAGTACACATCCTGTGATGCCACTAACTTAACCTTATGTTCTCTAGCAAAATCAATTATGGAATTTTCTAAGTCTTCCATTCCTTCAATTTCTCCATGTCTTGTTAGTTCCATATATACGTTTTCATTTCCATATATTTTGTTGTAGAAATCTAGAAGACCTTTTGCATTTTCTTTGTTAGCTACCTTAAGGTTTTGTGAGATCTCACCAGAAAAAGAAGGAGAGATACATATTAGTCCTTCACTATATTTTTCCATCAACTCTCTGTCTATCCTCGGTTTGTAGTAGAACCCTTCAAGGTGAGCGTATGTCACAAGCTTTATCAAGTTCTTGTATCCAATTGTGTTTTTAGCCAGAAGGATGAGACGAGATCTGTTCGTGTCTAACCTTCCTTCTTTATCGTGTCTTGTTCGTGCTGCAACATATGCATCTATACCAATGATTGGTTTAATACCTTCGTTTATACATTTCTCATAGAATTCAATAGCACCATATAGGTTGCAGTTATCTGTTAGAGCTATAGCTTTCATACCATCTTTCTTACAAGAATCTACAAGGTCAGATATCTTAGGAATGGCATTTAGAAGAGAATAGTGGCTATGAACATGGAGGTGACTGAAGGATTTCATGGGGGTATTATATCAGAGAGGAGTGTGACAGCTTATTGACGGGGTCTATTGTGTAATTCCTAAATATTTTTATAATATGATTACAAAGGAAAGCATTTCGTTCTTGAAGATGAAATAGGTGACGGTATTTTCGATTCTGAAATCGTGCAAATGTCAGACGAAGAAATAACAGATGAATTTCTGGAGGGCCATATTAATATCTGTTCCTATTATGGAATTCCTGCATACATAGGTAAAGATGAAGAGTTAAATCAACGTATTGAGAAGATATATTCTACTATTCAGGATTAGTATAGTGGTATTGTTGACAAACAAAATGATGGGTATATAATTAATATACACTACGAAAAGGACTCTTGGTAACGTACGCGTTATCTGGGGGCCTTTTTATTTTACGAACTTATGGTAATGGTTTACTAGGTTTAAAATATTAGAAGTAGCTCTTTTAAGTAAAACAGAACATTTATTTTCATTAGGAGTTAATATTTTAATCCTTGAATGTTTTTCGATTAAAAACTTAACTAAGCAACTGAAGTCACCGTCTCCTGATATTAGTACAAAGTCAATAAAATTATTTTCATAAAAATCTATACAAAGTTGTAGTACTAATTCTGAATCACAATTTCCTTTAATCTTCCCGCCCTTATCTTTTATTGTTTCTTTAAAGATTAGAGTATGTCCATAACTTTTAAGGTTTTTATATAAAATGTTGTGCTTAGGTATATAACCTATAAATATATAAATATTGTTTGGTGTGTATTTCTGTCTCAACCACCCGATAAATTTTTTATAATTAATATTAAAACCCAGCCTTTTTGAGCTTTCGTATAAATTAGCACCATCAATATAGATATTCGTTTTCATATAAGCTGGTAATTATATTAAAAACTGGTAAAACATCTATAAAAAACTTCTAAAATGTTAAAATATTTCCATGAAATACCTTATAGGAATTGATGAAGTAGGTAGAGGACCACTGGCGGGTCCCGTAACTATTGGAATCGTAATGATTCCAAAGAAAAAGAAGTCTACTATTTTTAAAACTCTAAGGAAACTTGGTTTGAATGATTCAAAACAAGTAACTGAAGAAAGACGAGAGAAGATATACAGGAGTATAGATGGAATCGATTTCGTTACCGTCTCAGTTGGTTCTAAGTATATTGATACTCATGGAATATCAAAAGCCATTAGAACTTGTATAGGGAGGGGATTGAAAAGATTGGTGGAAGATCCAAAAGAATGTGATGTGAAGTTGGATGGACTTTTGAAAGCACCGAAAGAATACAAACAGGAAACTATTATAAAGGGAGACACAAAGGAAGAAGTTATCATGCTGGCATCTATCGTGGCTAAGGTGAAAAGAGATAGGTATATGAAAAAGATATCAAAAAGATACCCAGTGTATGGATTTGATGTACATAAAGGGTATGGGACTAAAAGACACAGAGAAGCTATCTCAAAGCATGGGATGTGTGAGATTCATAGGAGAGGGTATTGTGGGAATATTGACATTATGTAGAGATACGTGGTATAGTGAAAAAGGTTACATAACCATGAAAGGAGGTGATTAAAATGATTGATTTGAAAAAATCACTCACACCAGAAAGAAGAGGTGAGATTGCAATTCTTTTTCTTAAACACAAACTTCGTCAAACGGGTATTAAGTTTTCGAAAGAGACTCGTCGTGAGATTACCAATGTTGCTAAAAGTGTTGGAGTCTCTGATGAAGAAGCACTTGCATTTGTGCAAGAGTTAGCATTGGAACTTTTCAACGAAACGTTCTCACAGAAAAAGGGTAAGTAGTAGAGTGGACCATTCTGGTCCCTAAAAGGGTAATTGTATCCCGCGCCCGTCGCCGGTTACAGAACAAGAACCTCGCTCCCTACTTTAGCCTACGCCCCCTGTTATCTTTGGATAGCAGGGGGTTTATTGTATTGCCAAATCTACATATATCTGCTAAAGTAACTATGTTATGTCAGTACGAATGCGTCACACAAGAGCCCATACAAGAAACCGAAGGTCACATCATGCTTTGAGTGCCCCTGCTTTAACCGTTGATAAGGAGGCAGGAATCCACTTAAGACACCGAGTATCTCCTGAAACAGGGATGTACAGAGGACGACAAGTGATCGATGTTACTAAGAAGGCTAAGAAGACAGAAGAGACACAAGAGTAACCCTGACAAACTGTACATTATGGCGAATAGGCACCTTTCACGTTCAATCGTTTTACAAACACTTTTCGAATGGGACTTTAGAGAATTAGACTCTAAAGTTGTATCTGATATATTACTAAGAAATATGGATGAGTTTTCATCCGATAATTCTGATATTTCCTTTGTAGAAAACCTCCTAAACGGTGTCATTGGTAAGAAAAAAGAATTAGATGAAGTCATTACAAAGGCAGCTCCAGACTGGCCGTTGGATAAGATAGCAACAGTTGATAGAAATGTCCTTCGAATAGGACTATATGAACTTCTTTTCTCTGATAGAAAGGAGGTTCCTGCTAAAGTAGCCATTAACGAATCTATTGAGCTTGCCAAGAACTTTGGAGGAGATACAAGTGGTAAGTTCGTGAATGGGGTTTTGGGTGCTGTGTACAAAGAACTTGGTGAGCCTGGTAAAGATGATGAGTCACCAAACAAAAAAGAAGAAGTACCTTTTGAAAAGATGCCAATAGAAAAGAAGGTTGGTGCGGTTGTGTATGCAAAAGAAGGAGGAGATATATACTTTGCATTAGTTCACGACGTATTCGGCCATTGGACACTTTCCAAAGGAGGACTAGAAGATGGCGAAGAAGATGAAGCTGGGGTAAAGAGAGTAATACTTAAAGAGATGGGTGTAGAAGTACTTGAAAACAAAGAAAAGTTGGGAGATACAGAGTATGTTGCAAACCACCCAGAGAAAGGTAAGCACAGAAAACAAGTTACCTACTACCTATCAGAAGCTAAATATGGAGATATCAAATTAGGAGAATCAGGAGGATTAGATGATGCTAAATGGTTTAAAGCACAAGAGATTCTTGATTTAAACTTCTATAACGATATAGTTCCTTTAATGACTAAATCAGTTAACATACTGTCTAAATAATATGGAAGAATTTGAAAAAAAGGTTGGAGTGGATTTCAAAAATAAAGACCTACTAAAGCAAGCCTTTACACACCGATCGTATATAAATGAAAATAGAGAACATAAGACCGAACACAATGAACGTTTGGAGTTTTTAGGTGACGCCGTACTGGAGCTTGCTACTACTGAATTTCTTTTTGGAAAGTACCCAGAAAAACCAGAAGGGGATTTAACCGCGTACAGATCTGCGCTTGTTAATACACAAACACTTGCAAAGACTGCCAGTGAACTTGGTTTTAATGAGCACTTACTTCTTTCTAAGGGGGAATCAAAAGATACAGGAAGAGCAAGACAATATATACTGGCTGATACATTTGAAGCTGTTATAGGCTCAATCTATATGGATCGAGGATATGATGAGGCTAAGAAATTTATCGCGTTCAGTATATTCCCTTTAATTGATGAAATAGTAGAGAAAGGGCTTTGGATAGACTCTAAGAGTATGTTCCAAGAAAAGTCACAGGAGATAGTTTCAATAACACCAGAGTACAGAACCGTGAGCGAGGAAGGACCAGATCATAATAAACAGTTCACTATAGCTGTGCACTTGAATGGAGAAAAGATTGCAGAGGGAGGTGGGAAGTCTAAACAAGAAGCTGAACAGGAAGCTGCTAGAAAAGGTATTGAAAAGAAAGGTTGGATGTAGTTTGCTAAAAAATACGTTTATACGTACTATCTATCCGGAAAGCAATAAAAGAACATTAACCTAAACAACTTAATAAAATGTTAGAAAGAAGAAGACCAGCAATGATGTCAGAACAGCAAACTAGTCATCCTTTTACGCAAAGTCTTAAACTAGGAAAGAGAATACCAACACACAGGATTGTTTGGATTGATACTTCTACTAACAATACAGTTAGTTTTTATGATATGGATATTGATGGTCTTGTTACATCAGATAGAGTTAGCGAAGGAGGAGATATTCTATTGAGATTAAGAAGTGAAGTTGAGTGTGGTCCTTTGAATATCACTTCGTGGTCAAAGTTCGAAAACAAATAAGAAGTTTATGAGTACTTAATAAACTCACAAAGAAGCCTCAACCATTTTTGGTTGGGGCTTTTTCTATTCTCATAAAATGTTAGAATTAAAGACATCATGCGTCTAAAGTCGCTAGAAATTTCGGGGTTTAAATCATTTGCTAAAAAGAGCAAGTTGGATTTCAACGCACCTATTTCATCTATCGTTGGTCCAAACGGAAGTGGTAAGTCTAATATAGCTGAGAGTTTCAAGTTCGTATTAGGTGAACAATCAATCAAGTCTTTACGTGGGAAGAAAGGAGAAGATCTAATATTCAACGGAACAGGCGGAGCCGGTAGAATGAACAAAGCTCAAGTAAAAATATTTTTAGATAACAAAGAAAGAAGATTACCTCTTGATTTTGATGAGGTCAGTGTAGAACGTGTAGTCCACAGAGATGGAGTGAATGAGTATTTTCTTAACGGTTCGCTAGTACGACTGAAAGATATTACAGAGATATTAGCGTCAGCTAATATCGGTTCAACAGGGCACCATATAATCTCACAAGGTGAGGCTGATAAGGTTTTGAATGCAAGTCCTAAAGATAGAAGATCTATCCTTGAAGATGCACTTGGACTTAAGGTGTATCAATACAAAAAAGTAGAGAGTGAAAAGAAACTCAAAAAGACCAAAGAAAACATAGAACATGTTGAGTCTCTTCGAAAAGAAATTGCACCTCATCTTAAGTTCCTTAAAAAACAAGTTGCTAAGGTTGAAAGAGGAAGAATCTTGAGAGAGGAGCTCAAGGGGGTGTATAAAGAGTATGTTAAAAGAGAAAATGTCTACATCACTTCAAAAAGAAGTGATGTAGAAGGGTCACTTAAGGAACCAAAGAAAGTACTTTCCGATATCAACGTTGAACTTGAGAAGTGTAAGAGAGAAATTGAGGACGGAAGAGGACAAAGTAATGAAAGTAGTGAACTAATATCTCTAGAACATTTCATTCAAGAGGTTAATGGTGATATGAGTGATCACACAAGAAGATTAGGTCAGGTTGAAGGTGAGATATCGTCTCTCGATAGAATGAAAGAAAAAGAAAAAAGTAGGGTCTTAAGTGAAGAAAATAAAAACATTTCATTTAATGAGGTAAAAGAACTCTCAAGTAGATTAAGTGAAATATTAGATGAAGGAGATGGAACAGAAGATATCTCTTTGATTAAGAGTGTTCTAACAAAGATTAGAAATACCTTCAAAACTTTCATTGAAGAATATCAATCTACGTCCGAGAATGTAAGTAATCATTTTGATGATGACCTTATCAAGCTAGAACAAAGTAAAAAGGAATTAGTAGGACTAATTGAAGGTTTTGGTTTGAAGATGAAACAGCTTTCAGAAAAAGTTAACACAATAAAGAAAGAAATAGATGATAATAAAGTTGGAACTTTGGAAGCAGAGAAAAGAGTCTTCGAGCTCATCTCAAGAAAAAGTGAAACTGAAAGTGTGATAAATAGATTAAACATTGAAAGTGATAATCTAAACAGAGATGAAGATGAGTATAAAAGAGAATTGGCAGAAGCTGGAACTCTAATCGGTAGAGAAATTCTAGGCTTTGAAGATTTACATATTTCAAAAGAGGAGATTATGCTGGAAGATAGAAACGAACAATATGAAAGAAGAAGAAAGTTAGAAAAAATGAAAATTAGAGTAGAAGAATTAGGAGGACTTGGATCAGATGATGTCATTAGAGAATATCAAGATGCCAATGAAAGAGATGAGTTTTTGAATAAAGAAATAGGTGATTTAGATCTATCAGCTAAAAAGTTACAAGGATTAGTTCGCGAACTAGATGAAAAGATCAATGTTAGATTCAAGGAAGGAATTGAAAAAATTAATGTTGTGTTTAATGAGTTCTTTGGACTTATGTTCGGTGGTGGTGTAGCAACATTAAATCTTGTTAAACCTGAGGTTAAGAAAAAGAAAAGTGACATAGAAGACCTTCTTGATGAAACTACTATGGAAGAAAATCAAGATGAAGAAGAGGGTGTTGATATAAGTGTGAACTTACCTCGAAAGAAAATACATGGGTTGATGATGCTTTCAGGTGGAGAAAGAGCATTAACTTCAATAGCTCTTCTGTTCGCAATATCATCAGTTAATCCCCCACCTTTTATTATTTTAGATGAAACAGACGCTGCGCTTGATGAAGCAAACTCAAAAAAGTATGGAGATATGATAGAGAATCTATCAAAGCATTCACAGCTAATCCTTATAACACACAACAGGGAAACAATGTCACGAGCAAGTATCATCTATGGTGTAACCATGGAATCTGGAATATCAAAACTATTATCAATTAGATTGGACGAAGGTGTTCAATATGCTAAATAAAATACTATGTCAGATGGATTAAAATTAGGATTATGGTTCGCAGCACTACTTATAGTTTTAGGTATTTTTGCTGGGTAGTTACTTCTGATACTTTCTTCTAATTTCTTCTTCCAGTACATTTCTATCCTCTCCATACTTAGCGTAAGAAAACTTCTTCAGTTTGTTTATTAACTCAGTTTTATCTTCTCTGTCATGGAGTATGTTTACCATACTAAATGGGTCAGAAGGTTGCCCGTTTGATAGCATCCTAACGTATGCATTGTGATTATCTAAGTTCATTATATTATTTGCAGTAAATGTTGGTGTGAATTGTTTCTCAAGAAATTCAGCATCCTCAGTTCCAACCCTAAAAGCGGCTATTGATCCAACGTTTCCAAACACTGAATCCCTTATCTTTTCGTCTAACTGAGCAATGAATTGGTGGGCAACATTTAGTGATAGTTTATATTTTCTTGCTTCTGAAAATATCGTTGAAATAGAATCAGTTGTTATATTTTGAAACTCATCTATGTATAGATAAAAAGAAGGAAGGTCTTTTCCTAATGAGTCTGCTCTTGAAAGAGCTGCCATTAGTATCTTACCAACTAGGATTAGACCAAGTAGAGAAGAGTTTATCTCCCCGAGTTTTCCTTTTGATAGATTAACGAGAAGTATTTTCTTGTTATCCATTATTTCTCTAAAGTTAAAACTAGATTTTTCTTGAGAGACTATAGGTCTCATTATTTCATTTGAGAGGAATACATCAAATTTAGATGTTATATACGGAACAATATTTTCTAGAGCGGCTTCACCTTCTGCTTTTCCTGCAATTTCCTTCCAGAATTGAATAATTAAAGGGTTCTTACATTTAGATAGTTTCATTTCTCTGAAAGCTTTGTCAGACAGTACTCTTGATATATCTAGTAGTGTATTTCCACTTTCAGGGTCTTCTATCACAAGCATTGTTGCATTTCTGAAGTATTGCTCAAACATAGGTCCTCCAGCGGTTTTCATGTCAAATAGTTTGTTGAATATTGAAAGCATTTCATTTACCACAAAAGTTTTTTGTTCGGGGAAATTAGGATCATATTCAAGCATGTTCAAAGACATTGATTTCTCTGTGTAACCAGGATCAAAGTATATGATGTCGTCATATCTTTCGGGTGGGATATGCCCTAGTATCTCTTCAACGTCAGATCCGTGCGGATCGATCATACAAACACCTTCTCCGTTTTTTATATCTTGTATGATCATGTTTTTTAAACAAGTTGTTTTACCAGTTCCTGTTTGACCTATCACATAGAAATGCCGAAGCCTATCACTTGGTGAAAAGTGTACATCAGTTGAATTTCCTTGGTGGTTGTTTCTCCCAACGACAATACCTTCTTTCTGAAATTCTATGGATGTAGGAGCAGTTATTGTTTTAGATTCTTTAACTTGTGGAGCGACTTTGGAGATTGATGTCGGAAAATGGAATAGAGATACTAACTCTTTATATGAAAGTGGTAGGGCGTTTTTACTTGAGAATGTTCTAAAAGAAAAGTCTCTTGAAAAGTTGTTAATATTTTTTGGAAAAACAGTTTTAAAAGATATTTTATTTCCTAAGGGATTTTCAAATTGTTTAAAGGTTGATTCAACTTCTTTTACTATCTGATCAGCTTTGAGTTTTGTTTCTGATGAGGCGAGTATTCTTATATTTACTTCTAGAATCGGTGTTTCAATCTTCTTATTAACAGCATCAACAGCTAAGTGGTCAATTTCTGGTGCTTTGGTGCTCTCATCCTTTTTTGTTTCTTTATTTCCACCTGCAAAGAAGCCTACTGTTCCTTCAACCACTTTGATGAAGGTTTTAAGTTTGCTTTTCTTACCCAATACTTCTCTTGTTTTTTCTCCCTTGTTTAGTTTGTCTATCTTAGACTTAAAGCTTGATGTGTATGTATCTCCAACAGGATTACATATGAATTGAATACAAACACCATCTCCTTTACTTTTAAGCTTAGAAAAAGAGTTTAAGGTTACATTCATTGGATCGTATTCAAACTGTTCGTATGTCTTTATAGGGTATGCTGGGTTCTTATCAAGACTTGCTGTACTCCCAGAAACTTCACCGTTTATGTTAAAGATATTGAAATCATCACTCTTAATATCAACTCTCGCACTTGGGAAAATTGACATTACTTGTTTTTCAAACAAGTCTCCAGATTCTTTAGATATTGATGTATAGAAAATATACTGCTCACTATTTTCTGATAGTGCTATTTCAAAAGAGAATATTTGATCAACCTTCTTTTTATTGTTACCTGAAACAGATGAAAGTCCGGCCACTAACTGCTCCATAGGGGATATTAGTTCACTAATTGGTTTTTGACCCTCTTCTTGTGTAAATTTTGGTAGAGATATTTCGTAAAGATTATGACCAAGTTCTTTTGAAAGAAGAGATTTTTCTTTCAGTCCTTTGATTGGATATCCTTCTTTTAGATATTCACTTAAGAATCTGTGGAAATCATCTATTGTGTGTGGTGGGCCTAACTTTGATATTGCCTTTAGAGTGGTGTGGATACCTTTTTCTTCTATCATACTAAGAAAACCAGCCATCTGATCATCATGATCCTCTGGTTTTAGGTTAAGAGTTATTCCCTCTGTTTGGGGCTCTTTTGTGTATATTTCGTCACTAGGTATTTGACTATATTTCTCGAGTTCCTCTTTTATTTGAGATCCGCCAACTTCTTCAGGTGATTTTTCAACCCTAGATTTTAATTGTTCTTTTAAGTATGCGTTTTCTTCCTGAGGTTTTTCAAATGGCACCTCTGGCTTGTTGAATATACTTTCTTTCATTGGTTCTGATTATATCACTATTTTATTAAGTTGATAATCTGTTTGGGTTTATCTTTCGTGGGGTATATAATATATTTACTAACAAGTAATACTAAATATTATGGAATATGCCACAAAAGATTTTTTAAATAAACTTCTAATTGAGAAGGGTGTTGAAGGTGTTCCTGAAGATGTCAGAAATCAAATGGTAGAAGATTTAGAAAGTAGATTAGAGAAAATGATAGATGCAACTATTCTGAATAATATTCCAGAAGGAGATTTGGAAGAATTTGAGAAAAAATTAGACAGTTCAGATGAAAACGAAATGCAGTCTTTTATCAAAGAAAAAATACCCAATTTAGACGAAGTACTGGCTGGTGTTTTTCTTAAGTTTAGGAAAATTTATCTAGAAAATTCAATCTAAAAACATGTTTTCTGAAAAACCAAAGATAGATAAAAAAGTTGAGAAAGAGGAAATTAAAAATCCTGATATTAAATTCGGTAACTTAAGCGACAAAGAACAAGCAGATATACACTCATATAATGCTAACCACCATAGAGAAGGTAAGTTTTATCAAGACTGGGATAATATTTCTCAAGAAGATTTAGATAGGATAAAAGGTGAGGAGGAGGAAGAAGAACCAAAGGTTGAAGAAGAACCAGAAGAAAAAGATGAGGAGCTTAGGATTATAAAAAGACCAAGTGAAGAGATTAAAAAATATAAAAAGAAAAAGGAGGAGCCAGAGCCTAAAGAGAGAAAAAAAAGAAAGATAGGTATTGTTAATACAGCAGCTGCTGTAGAAGCTCAGGCTATAGATATCGCAGAACATAGACTGTCAGAGAAGAACAACGAATTAAAAGGCTTGAAAGGATTCCTTCCAAGATTATTTAAATATAATATATTCAGGGAATATACAAGACAAAGAGAGATAATTAAGGCTAAACAAGAGATTAAAGACTCTAAAAACGTATTTGATGGAGAAGAGAGTGCGAATCAAGCTGTTCACAATGAAGCAATGAACAGTATCATAGATAGATTTACATCTGAGTATGAAGAAACGCTCCATGACAAGGAAGAAAGAGTCAGAGATAATGAGGAAATAAACAATGGGGTTAAGAAACTAATCAGAGATTATGCAGCTGGAGGAATGAGTAATGATGTCTTGGAAACAGAAAGAAATAGAATTGTTGCACAAGCTACAGGAATGTCTCTTGAGGACATACAGAGTGAGGTGTCTCATACAGATAATATTATGGAGATTGCACGTCAATCAAAAATAGCAGTGGAGCACGGTGCGGCTTTGGATGATTTAGATGATGATATGGAAGTTACTCTTGGAAAAGCAAGAGTTGGGGTTAGAACAGAAGCTAATTTAAATAGAGTAGATAAAACAATAAACTGGATAAATAAGACCAGGGTTGGATCGGCACTTTTCAATGAAACTACAGTGGCGAGTGCTGTTTCTTTGGCTTATTCACTTTCGGCGATGTCTTCTCAGGTTCTAGCAAGAAACAAAGCGTTAGCCTTCGGAACATTGGGAGCATCGGCACTTCTAGGTGGAGGAATAGCTAAAGTTAAAGAAAGTAAGAGACTGAAAGAAGAGAGAAGTCAACATGCAAGGGACATAGCTAAAGGAAAAGATATTTCTCCTGATATGGAAAGAAGAAAAGAAATGGAAGAATCTAGACATGAAACTGTTCCTTGTATTTCGTACACGCAGGATATGAGACAACTATTGTCTGATGTGGAAAACCCTAATGCTACCGAATCAGAAAAGTTGATTGCTATTAACCTGTTAGCAGAAATACAATCTAGAATTGAGTTGTCTGATAAAAAGAATATAGACCTTTTGTCGTATTCAGATTTTAGTAGCGTTGAGAAAGAAAGACTTGAACTTGATATTGTAAGAGCTGAAGCAAAAATTAAATTAAGAGAAATGGTGAAAGCCGGGGATATTAATATTGCAGATTTTGATCAACACTTCGAAGGAATGTTAGGAATACAAACAAGCAGATTAGAAAAAGGATACGACGATGGTGGTGTTAAAAAAGAAGGTATCGAAGACAAAGATAGAATCTTTGAAAAAATGAGAAAGAATAAGTCTTGGAAAGCTGCTAGAAGAGGAGTCATTCAAGGATTGGTTGTCGGTACTGCAGTTCAAGAGACAGTTGCTGCATTCAGTGGTAGTCAGCAAGGAATGTTCGAAAAGTTGTTTGGACATAAGGATCTTGGGGCTCAAACAACAACTGCTCTTGAAGGGTTGAGAGAATACATATTTGGTAATAGTGATTTGGTGGAAAGAACACTTTCATCGATTGAACTATCTGATGGATCATTAATTAAGCTTCCTCGTGGTGTAGGCATTACTCCTAGTGCCAGTGGTTCAGATACATTTACATTCTCAAGAGATGGAGAAGTATTATCTGATAATATTAAATTTGATGAAGGAGTGTTAACTGAACAATCAAAGGCCATACTTGCAGAGAAGAGTGTTAGAGTAAGTGAAGGAAGCGTAAAAATCGAATCAGAAGAAATTGTAAAAGAAAAAGTAGAATACACTGCTGCTGAATATATAAATGGTAATGAAGACTTTACCGAAATACATAGAGGATTCTGGTATGACAATGATACTGTTAAATTTGATAAAAATGAACTTAAACTACATTGGGGTGGAATAAATGGAACAGGAATAGATGTAGAAGGAAACTACGTCTACGATGTCTCAAAAATGACCTCTGACGGCTCTTCACTTAAGGGTATGTCTATTGATGCCAAAGATGCTATAAAAGACGGAAAACTAAGTATGCTTCTATCTTTGAGTCGAGACACTCAATTTGAGGTTGTACAAATACCAATAGATGCAAATGGACATGCAATCATTAATCCTAACAGTGATATAGCTAAAACTTTCTTTGAAGTTAAAGATGGTCAACTTGTGTTTAAGGGTAGGTTTGCAGAAGTTGGACACTCACTGGGTATACAAGAGGATGGTGTTGAAAAATTTGGGATAATGGCTACGGATGAGGGAGTCGGATTGGATGCCATTGAAAGTAGAAAGGATGTAATTACAGCTGGTACAGATGTGACACCTGAAACTACATTTGAAGTGGAAGACGAAGATCTTCCATTTGTTGTACCACCTATAATACCGATACTTGGAAGGAGACCATTGGAGCAGATGAAAGATAAAGAAGGCGATAGTAAATCAAAAGAAATTATTGATGACCCAAAACCAAGAGAGAATGAGTCTTTGGTCCCAGTAATATATACAGCTAACGAACTTGAAAACCTTGATAGGGGATTTTATGAGAATAGGTTTTCTGACACCTTAAAATCAAACCCTGATGCAGAATTGAAAGAAAGAGAAGAGATTAAGAAGTATTTAGATAGACAACCAATAGATTATATTAACGAGATTGATATTTTAGCTTCAGAGATTGGTCCAATAGATCCTAAATGCAGATTGTCGGTATGTATTCCTGTTGATAGTGAGAGTGAAGGGAGAAACATCTATAAATCTCTTGAAGTATATAAAGATCAATCTACCGATCCTGAATCTTTTGAAATAGTCCTTCTTGTTAATCATTTGAATAAGGACGAGATGGAGTCATCTACTATTTCAGATGAAATAAAAAGGTTTCAAGAAGATAATCCAAAACTGAGGGTTAGGGTCATGGATGAAGTTTTGCCAAAAGAGGGAACTGGAAACGGATATGCAAGAAAGCTATTGGGTGATGTTATTTTAAGAAGACAATCAAAACTTAAATCTAAGAAGGATCATTATATTCTAGCAAATGACCCCGGTGTCTCTGGTGTGTCACTTGATTATATTAATAATTTTGTAGATAAATTTGATAATAATGAAGAAGTTGATTCTTTGCTTGGTCGATCAGATTGGGATCCCAAGTTTGTTACAGAGAACCCACTTAAGTATGTTGGGACAGCTTTGTTTCAATATAATGAAACACAACTTTCTAAGAAAAGTGAAAAAGAAGTTGATTCTATTAATTCAAATTTTGCAATTAGGTCGTCAGTATATGCTGCTGTTGGTGGTTATACTTCAAATGCTGAAGCAGAAAATATTGATCTTGGTAATTCTATCAAAGCAGCTCGTAAAGGGGCTCTTGATAGGAAGCCTGTTGCGTATGCGGGAGATGACTCTTCTGGTGTATATTCTCAGCATGATAAAATTAAAGACAGGGTTCTGAAGGGGTTAGAGTCACGTTCTGATCTAAGCTCTGCCTTTGAAACTTTCTTGCAACAAGTTGAAGATATAAAAATATTTAAAATTACAGATAAATTTGATTATGAAAATGAAAGTGAGGTTCAGAAACTTACAAAAACATTGGAAGATTTTATCAATACAAGTTTTGAAAAAATTAATTTGTCAGATGAAACCAATAAAAAGATGATAAAGCATTCCTTGAACCTAATTGGATTAAAATACAAATTTACAGATTCTAATAAGATTAAAATAATAGACCCTACTAATTTGATTGAAGGACTTAAGGGATATAAAAGTAGGATTTAGTTTTATTTAACGAAACTTAAATCAAGTTTTCTTTCTTCAACATCAGCTCCTTCTATCTTCACTTTCACTTTGTCACCCAAGGTGAATTTTTCTCCATTTTTTTCTCCTGTGATTCTGTAGTTCTTTTCATCAAAGTTGTAGAAGTCTTTCCCTAACTTACTTATGTGAACCATTCCGTCAGCTCCCGTATCATCAAGTAGTACATATATACCCCATTTAGCTACACCTGAAATAACACCAGTGAATTCTTTTCCAATATGGTTTTTCATGAATTCTACCTGCTTGTATTTGATTGAGTCTCTCTCAGCTTCAGCTGCTGCAATTTCTTGATTAGTTGAGTTGGTTGCGATTCTTGCAAACTCAGCACTGTCTTTATCAGATACGATTTCATTCTTTGTAAATTTCTCTAATATTCTATGAACAACAAGATCAGGGTATCGTCTGATTGGAGATGTGAAGTGTGTATAGAAATCAAATGACAATCCGAAGTGTCCAGAGTTTTGAGTAGTGTAGATAGCTTTACTCATTGTTCGTATAGCTGCCGTTGTAATTAAACCTTCACCTGGCTGGCCTTTTACTTTGTCGAATAGGGAATTGAGAGCTTTAGCTGTTATGGATCCATCTTCTCTAACTTCAAGTTCATACTTTAAAGCTTTAAGGAGTTCGTTTAGTTGTTTTATCTTATCGACATCTGGTGCAGGGTGAACTCGGAATATTAGGTCGTTATTTCTTCCTTTGCTCAATTCCTTGTCTTTGTCTACTGAGAACTTGGCAACATTTCTGTTTGCAAGAAGCATAAACTCCTCGATTACCCAGTGAGTATCAATATGATCTTTTTTGGTTATTGAGACAGGTACACCTTTTTCATCCAGTTCAAATTCAAATTCATCTTTCTCAAATCGGATAGCTCCGTTATCGTATTTTTGTTTTCTAAGGATCTTTGCTATTTCATACATAGACTTAAGTTCCTTTATATAGTCACCACTATTGTTATCTAAATTGTCTTGAGCGTCTTCGTATGTAAATCTTTTATCAGAGTTTATGATTGTTTTACCAAACCACTTACTGATTACTTCAGCATTTTTGTTTATCTCAAAGACTGAAGAAAAAGCCAACTTATCTTCATTAGGGTTCAGGCTACAAAGATCGTTTGAAAGTATCTCTGGAAGCATTGGGATAGTCCTATCTACAAGATATACAGAAAAAGCTCTTTCTCTAGCTTCTTTGTCTAGCATTGTTCCTGGAGTTACAAAGTGAGATACGTCAGCAATATGAATTCCAATTTCATAGTTTCCGTTTGGAAGTTCTTTAAATGACAAAGCATCATCGAAGTCTTTAGCTGTCTTTGGGTCAATTGTGAAAGTTACAACATCTCTGAAGTCTCTTCTTTTTGCAATCTCGTCTTCAGGTATAGGTGACCATTTGTTCTTTAACTCAATAGCTTCGTTTTCAATTTCTTGATCGAAGTTTGTTTCAAAACCTTTGTCCAAAACGATAGATCTCATTTCAACATTGTGCACACCCTTTTTACCAATTACTTCAATTATTTTTATTTCAGGTTTGTCTTCCCAAGATACAATTTCAATTAGAACCTTATCGTCTACTTTTGCTTTTAGAGATTCATTAAGAGAGAGAATTAGCACAGGATATACTTTCTTGTTGTCTGGGTTCACGTGGAAGTTTCCATCTTTGTTTTCAATAGTTCCTACAAACTGCATTTTCTTTCGAGATATAATCTCAACAACTTCTCCTTGTTTCCTGTCTTTTATTTTCTCGTCAAGAATACGAACTTTCACCTCGTCTTTGTGAAGAGCTTTGTTTAGTTTATCTGCTTGAATTTCAATATCTTCATCAGAGTTTGGGTTAACTATGTATCCAGTTGGTCGTGTACTTAATGAGATAATTCCTTCAATAAAAGGATCTTTGTTTGACATATATAGGTATATTACGTGTTTTGATGGAAAAGTAAATGACCTAAGGTTGCTGGGTTGCAAGTAAAATGGTTGGTTTTATACCCCACGTCTCTGCACATGACACTTTATTTGTCATTGACCCAATTTGAAACCCATGCTATCATTTCGCACATGTTAAAAATCAGATTACAAAGAACAGGACGGAAGCATGAACCAACCTTTAGGGTCGTGCTTACTGATTCTAAAAATGGCCCAAAGAGTGGAAAGTTTATTGAAATTTTAGGTAACTATGATGCACGAGACAGAAACGAAACTCGATTAAAGTCAGATAGAATTACTTATTGGATTTCACAAGGTGCTAAGCTTTCAGATACTCTACATAACCTATTTGTAGACAAGAAGATTATTGAAGGAAAGAAGATTAATGTTCTTCCTAAGAAATCTCCAATTGTTAAGGAAGGTGAAGAAGTAAAGGAAGCTCCAAAGGAGGAATCTCCAGCTCCTGAAGAAGTAAAGGAGGAAGTGGAAGAAGTAAAGGAAGCTCCAAAGGAGGAAGTGGAAGTAAAGGAATCTCCAGCTCCTGAAGAAGTAAAGGAAGAAGTAAAGGAAGCTCCAAAGGAGGAATCTCCAGCTCCTGAAGAAGTAAAGGAGGAAACTAAAGAAGAGGTAAAGGAGGAAGTGGAAGTAAAAGTAGCAGAATAATCCACACCTAACTTACTAAAATAAATTTTATTACTGTATAATTTAATTAATCAGTGACTCGATATAGTGGGCGCTGTAATTAATTCTATAACGAATAGAAAATGACAGAAAAAGATCAAGAATTTCTAGAGTATGTAGTGAAGACGCTTGTTGATAAACCCGAAAAGGTTTTGATCAATCGAACAGTTGATGAGATGGGTGTACTTTTAACATTACAAGTTGACCAAGAGGATATGGGAAAGATTGTTGGTCGACAAGGGAATACAGCCAAAGCTATTAGGACACTACTACGTGTTGTTGGAATGAAAAACAGCGCACGTGTTAATCTGAAGATTAACGAACCTGAAGGAAGTACAAGAGGCGAGTCAGGTATGAAAAGTGTGGATGAAGCAATGGAAGATTTAAAGATTTAAAACAAAAACCCCAGCTCATCTGCTGGGGTTTTTGTTTGCTTTACATATATTGACTTTTAATATAGATATGGTATAAAAAAGAAAGAGTACAAGCCTAGGTATTCTTACAAAATGATGTGGTATTCAGTGGCTATGCGGTCACAATACGAATAACCTGAGCACAGTGCTCCTTATTGTAATTGAAAAGGCAAATTGACAAAATGACACAAAAAAAGAAAGACCAAATACTAGTATTTCTCGGTAGAATGTTTACTGAGAACTTCGTAAACGAACAGGAGAACGACAAAATTAAGTCGTTCAAACGGTCTGCAGAACACTGCAGAAAAATGATTAAACGGAAACGCGAAGACATAAGGAATATTGCTGTAGCAATCTCAATTGCAGCAATCATTGTGTACACAGGTATGAATAGTGGATATGATGATATTTATACCCGTATCACCACCCTCGGAGCAGCTGGCATTGTTATTTTTGTAGGTACACTACACTACATAAATAGAATCACCTCGATTGGAAGGACTACTAAAATAGTTGCACGTGCTTGGGAAGGTAAAAGAAAAATGATATTAAACACGGGATTGATATCTAATATTACAACCGGTCTGAGTGAAAGACCAGCACTCGCTGAATCTAGCACTCCAGTCGATGAAAATCAGGTCGGCATAGCTCTTCAGGGTATGCTTGCTAAACTAGCTGAGAAAATCAGATATTCCGAAGTCGAAGGATTGGACTACGAGAAAGATAAAGCTCGTAAACAAATTGTAAAAATTACGAGTCTAGCTGACTCTTTTGGATACGAGTCTAATGACTGGGGTGCTTTCTTTAACCCAAAGTCTACGTCGAGGAGTCTCCTCCGGAAGACTCGCACTGTGTTGATGAATATTAAATAATCATCAACTTTTGTTCTTTAAAGCCCCACAGTTAAAACTGTGGGGCTTTTCTAATACAAAAATATGTTGTATAGTTTCCACACTATGACTTTTCATATAATTACCTTATTCCCAGAGAGTTTTGACTCATATATCGATTCATCAATCATTGGACGGGCAATAAAGGATAAAAAAATAAAAGTAAAACTATACAACCCTCGAGACTTCACTAATGATAAGTGGAAGAACGTTGATGATAAGCCATATGGTGGTGGACCAGGTATGGTTATCCAAGCTATGCCAGTAATCAAAGCTATTGAGAAAGCTAAGGGAAAAAAAAAGAAAGTTAAGATCTTTTGGTTATCACCTTCAAAAGAGCAGTTTACAAACGACATTGCAAAGAATGTAAGTAACTCATATAAAGACATAATTATCATATGCGGGAGGTATGAAGGTATAGATGCAAGGGTTAAAAGCATCTTTAAAGTAGAAGAAATCTCTATTGGGCCATATGTTCTAACAGGAGGAGAATTACCTGCTATGGTCATGATGGATGCCATTTCAAGACAAATTAAAGGTGTATTAGGTAACAATGAATCCATAGAAGAAGATAGAGTAGCATCATCTGATGTGTACACTAGACCCGATGTTGTTGTGTATAAGAAGAAAAGGTATAATGTACCCAAGGTCTTATTAAGTGGCCACCATGCAGATATAGAGGCATGGAAAATAAAAAAAAGATCGACTGGTAAAATCGTCGATGATACAGAAAATAGTGGATAAACTATTGACTTTTATGTGGACATAAGATAAAGTTCTCCTAACGATTGAGTTACGGTTTGTTTTGATATTTTACACATTTGAAAATTAAAGTTTTGCTTAAACTTATTAATTAGAAGGGAATACGAATCCATTTAGCACCCTGATTCTAGGGCGGGTGTTTTTTGTTGCAGTATATAATTGATGATATACATGAAAGATAAACAAAATACTGTCGAGAAAACTGTTGGAATGAGAGAAAAGAAGTATTTTGGTAAATATAAAAAACCTTTTATAGAATTACCAAACCTTATCGAAGGACAAACAACGTCATTTAAGTGGTTGATGAAAGAAGGATTAGCAGAAATTTTTAAAGAATTTTCTTCAATTAAAGACTATTCTGAGAAGAAATTTGAATTAGACTTTGTAGGTTTTGAATTAGAACCACCAAAGCTAACTGAGAAGGAGTCAAAGGAGAATAAGACAACATATGAAGCGCCACTTAAAGTAAAGGCACTTTTGAAGAATAAAACTCTTGGATCCGAAAAGGAACAGGAGATATTCATGTCTGATTTTCCAATGATGACAAGAAACGGAACTTTCATCATCAACGGTGTTGAAAGAGTTGTTGTCCCACAGATTGCAAGATCATACGGTGTACTGTTTACAGGTAACGTAATCAAAGGAACTAAATACTTTGGTGCTAAGATCATTCCTGCTCGAGGAGCTTGGATTGAATTTGAAACAGATGCAGACGACATAATCTATGTAAGAGTTGATAAGAACCGAAAGTTTCCAGCGTCTACGTTCCTTCGAATTATGGGAGCTCAAACTGACGAACAAATCAAAAAACTATTTAAAGGTAATGAGCTAGTAGAAAATGCAATCAATCTAACTCTAGCTAAAGACGAAATCAAAACATCCGATGAAGCATATGTTGATATGTATAAGAGATTGCGAGATGGAGATCTAGCTACACTTGATAATGCAAAAGAGTTTGTAGGATCAATCCTTTCTGAAGAAAGATACGACTTTTCAAAAGTTGGACGATATAAGTTCAATAACAGATTCAATTTAAAGACAGACGATAAAGCTATCGCTCAAAAAGCTCTTACACTTGAGGATGTGACAATCATCATCAATAACATTATTAAGCTAAATCACACTGCAGGAGCATCTGAAGATGATATTGATCACCTTGCGTCAAGAAGAGTTCGATTTGTTGGAGAACTACTACAACAAAAGATCAGAACTGGTATGGCACAAATGAAGAGAAACATTCAAAACAGAATGTCTACAATTGAAACTGATACTACTCTTCCAATTAATTTCATTTCACCAAGACCACTACAAGCAAGAATTAAAGAGTTCTTCACTACTTCTCAGCTATCTCACTTCATGCAACAAGACAATGTTCTGTATGAAATCGAGCACTTAAGAACTTTCTCAGCACTAGGTCCAGGAGGACTAACAAGAGAAAGAGCTGGACTTGAAGTCAGGGATGTTCATCCATCTCACTATGGAAGACTTTGTCCAATTCAAACACCTGAAGGACCAAACATTGGTTTGATTCTTAGGCTTACAAACTATGCTAGGACAAATAGCTACGGAATGATTGAAACTCCATATTCAAAAGTGAAGGGAGGAAAGATCACAAAAGAGATTGTATATCTAAACGCTCTTGAAGAAGAGAACTACAACATTACTCATGCCGCTACACCATATGATGATGATGGAAACATTACTGTAAATACTGTTGATGTTAGATGGAACGGAGAACCAAAGGTCGTAAATAAAGAAGAAGTAGACTTTATTGATGTTTCAACAAACCAAGCATTCTCTATTGCAACGTCAATGGTTCCTTTCTTGAACCACGATGAAGCCAGTCGAGCACTTATGGCATCAAACATGCAAAAGCAGGCTGTACCATGTGTACGACCTGAAGCTCCACTTGTTGCTACTGGAACAGAAGAGCTTGCAATGAGACACTCAACTAGAATTATTAGAGCAGAAGAATCTGGAGAAATTATACAAGTAGATGCAAGAAAAATTACCGTTAAAAGTTCAGATGGTAAGAAGCATGAATATCCACTTATTCAGTTTGAAAGAACAAACTCTTTCTCATCATTCCACCAAAGACCAGTTGTATCTTTGGGACAAAAAGTTAAGAAAGAAGATCTTCTTGCAGATATCTCGTCAACTGATAATGGTCAAATCGCTATCGGTCAAAACCTTAAGGTAGCATTCCTTTCATGGTCAGGATCAAACTACGAGGATGCCATCATCATTTCAGAGAGACTAATCAAGGATAGTAGATTTACATCAATCCATATGGAAGAAGTCGTTGTGAATGTTCGAGACACTAAACTAGGTCCCGAAGTTACAACACCGGATATACCAAATATCGGTGAGAACAAACTAAAGAACCTTGATGAAGAAGGAATTTGTCGAATCGGAGCAGAAGTGCGACCGGGGGATATTCTTGTTGGAAAAATTACTCCAAGAGGAGAAACTCAATTAACACCAGAAGAAAGACTATTACGATCAATCTTCGGAGACAAAGCTCGAGATGTAAAGGATACATCAAAGAGAGTTGAAGGAGGTAAGAAGGGTAGAATCGTTGGTGTGAAAGTTTTCTCTCGAGAGAACGGAGATAAACTAGAATCAGGAATCATCAAGAGAGTTCACATTGAAATTGCTCAGTTGAGAAATATTTCTGTGGGAGACAAGCTTGCTGGACGTCACGGTAACAAGGGTGTTATCTCAAGAATTCTTCCAGAGGAAGACATGCCATATACAAAGGATGGTGAACCAGTTGATGTTATTCTTACACCACTTGGAGTTCCATCAAGAATGAACCTAGGGCAGATCCTAGAGCTTCACCTTGGTCTTGCAGCTAATACTTTAGACTACCAAGCTATTTGTCCAGCCTTCGCTGGGGCAACAGGAGAAGAGATTAAAGAAGAACTTGTTAAAGCCGGATTTAGTAAAGACGGTAAGATGACACTATACGATGGACGAACAGGAGAGAAATTTGATCAAAATGTATCTGTTGGATACATGTATATTCTTAAACTCCATCACATGGTTGAAGACAAGCTTCACATGAGATCAATCGGACCATACTCTCTAATCACACAGCAACCTCTAGGAGGACGAGCTCAAAACGGAGGACAAAGACTTGGAGAAATGGAAGTCTGGGCTCTACTAGGTCATGGTGCCGCTCACACTCTTCGAGAAATGCTTACATATAAATCTGACGACATCGTCGGTCGATCAGCAGCCTTTGATTCTATCGTTAAGGGAGAACCAATCGGTCAATCAAACTTACCAGCCTCATTCAATGTGCTTCTAAATACACTAAAGGGACTATCTCTAAATGTGAAATTAGAAGGTAACGAAGATGATAAATAAAAGATCTATGAAAAAAAACATCCAAAACAAAAACTTCGATAAGATCACACTAAGTCTAGCTTCTCCTGAGGATATTCTAGACTGGTCACATGGTGAAGTTACAAAGCCAGAGACAATGAACTATCGAACTCAAAGAAGTGAGAAAAATGGTCTATTTGATGAAAAAATCTTCGGTCCAGAAAAAGACTACGAATGTTACTGTGGTAAGTACAAAGGAATTAGATACAAAAGTATTGTTTGTGAAAAGTGTGGAGTTGAGGTAACACGATCAATTGTACGAAGAGAGAGAATGGGACACATTGATCTTGCAACACCAGTTGCTCATATCTGGTTCCTTCGAACAATGCCATCAAGAATTGGTCTTATCCTTGGAATGACTACAGGAGATCTTGAAAAGGTAGTTTACTTTGCAGGATACCTAATAACATTAGTTGATGAGGAAGAGAGAATACGATTCCTTAAAGAATTAGATTCAGAATACAAATCAAAAGTTAAAACATCTCAGGATCAAAAAACAAAAGATGCTCTTAAGGAACTTATGGTTCAAACAAAATCAGACATTGATCACATCCAAAAAGGTGTTGTGCTTGATGAGATTCAATTCCACAAGTATTCAATGAAGTACTCAACATTGTTTGAGGCTGAGATTGGAGCAGAAGCTATTTATAATATATTTAAAGCACTTGATCTTGCTAAGCTATTAGAAGATCTTATAGAAAAGAGAGACAAGTCAACAGGTCCAGCAAAAGAAAAGCTAAACAAACGAATTAGTTTGGTTCGATCAATGCATGGAAGTAAAATTCGACCTGAATGGATGTTCCTAACAAGACTTCCTGTTACACCTCCAGGGCTAAGACCTATGGTTACTCTTGATGGTGGACGACATGCTACATCTGATATTAATGACTTGTACAGACGTGTAATAAACCGAAACAATCGTCTAAAGAAACTTAAGGATATTCACGCTCCTGATGTAATTCTTCGAAATGAGAAGAGAATTCTTCAAGAAGCTGTTGATGCTTTGATTGATAACTCAATCAGACATGGAAACCAACTATATGCTGGTGCAAATCCTGCTCAAAAGAGACCACTTAAATCCCTATCAGATAACCTGAAAGGTAAGAGAGGACTACTTCGAGGTAATCTACTTGGAAAACGAGTAGACTACTCAGGACGATCAGTTATTGTTGTTGGTCCAGAACTTAAGCTAAACCAGTGTGGACTTCCAAAGCACATGGCTCTTGAACTGTTCAGACCTTTCGTAATTGCAGGACTATTAAAAAGAGAGCTTGCTTTCAACATTAGAGGAGCAGGAAGATTGATTGAAGACGGAGTACCTGAAGTATGGGAAGTACTTGAAGAAGTAATTAGAGGTAAATATGTTCTTTTGAACAGAGCCCCTACACTTCACAGACTTGGTATCCAAGCTTTCCAACCAGTTCTAATTGAAGGAAACGCTATCCAAGTTCATCCACTTGTTTGTTCATCTTTCAACGCTGACTTCGATGGAGACCAGATGGCCGTTCATGTACCACTTTCAGAATCAGCTCAGTACGAAGCTCGTGAAATTATGGCTGCTGATAAGAACATTTTGAAGCCAGGATCTGGAGACCCAGTACCTTCAGCTAAACTTCTAGATATCATCTTAGGATGTTACTGGATGACAAAACTTGTTAAGGGGGTGAAGGGAGAAGGAAAGATTTTTCCAGGACAAAACTCTGCTATCACAGCATATGATTATGACATTGTAGATTTCAGAGCCATGGTAAAGGTAAAAGGAAAGAAAGGAACAAAGACTGAAAATTACGTCGATGATCCTCTTGAAACTTCAGTAGGTAGACTACTATTTAACTCAGTTCTTCCTGATGACTATCCATTCATCAACGAAGAAATTGATAACAGTAAGATGCAAGAACTTGTTGATGATCTAATCAATAAGTACGGAATTGACAATATAACTCCAATTCTAGACAAGATTAAAACTTTTGGATTTAAGTACACAACACACTCAGGTATTACTTGGGGAATTGATGATATTAACAAGCCTGAAGATAAGGAGAAGCTTGTAGAAGCAGCTCAAGTAAAGGTAAAGGAGATCATTGATCAATATAATGAAGGATTCCTTTCAGAGGATGAAAGACTTCGAAAGATTGTTGAAATCTGGCACGGTGTAAAGAATGATATTGAGAAATTAATTCCAGAAACTCTTGATACAAACAGTCCAGTTCATGATATGTGGAAATCAGGAGCCAGAGGTTCTCTGTCACAGATCACACAGATGGTAGGTATGAAAGGACTTATCGCGAACTCAAAGGGTGAAACTATTGAGTTCCCAGTACTTTCTTCATCAAAAGAAGGATTGAGTCCAATCGAATACTTCATTACTACTCACGGATCACGAAAGGGTCTAACTGATACGGCTCTAAACACAGCCAAAGCCGGTTACCTAACACGAAGACTCTTCGATGTTGCACAAGATGTTATCATCTCAATTCAAGATTGTGGAACTAAACAAGGTATCGTCATCAGAAGAGAAAGTGATTCAGGAATTGGAATAGCTTACTCTAAGAAAATTAGAGGTAGAGTTCTTGCTTCAGAAGTAAAAGACGCTGAAGGAAAGACAATATTCAAGAAGGGAGATATGGTTTCAAAAGATGATGCAAAAGTTATCGAACGAAATGGTGTAGGGAATACAAGTGTCTTCTCACCTATGTCATGTCAGGCTAGACATGGAGTTTGTACTAAGTGTTACGGAGCAGACCTAGGAAAGGCAGTAATGGTAGACGTTGGAGAAGCTGTTGGAACAGTCGCTGCCCAAGCTATTGGAGAGCCAGGAACACAGCTAACTATGAGAACCTTCCATGCTGGAGGTACTGCCTCTGTCGGAGGTGATATCACCCAAGGTCTTCCTCGAGTTGAAGAAATTTTTGAAAGAAGAAAACCAAAGAGTCCTGCTGTCATTGCAAGAGTTGATGGTGTAATCGAAGAAGTAACAGAGAATGGTAAAGATAGACTGATTAAGCTTCTACCAGAGCTTAAGAGTAAAGCTAAGAAGGATATGGAATATACATTTTCTGTAATGAGAACATCACTTGTTAAGGTTGGAGATAAGGTAAAACAAGGTGATTTCCTAACCGACGGATCAGCTGATCTTTCTGAAATGTTCAAGTTCACAGGAAAAGAAAGAACACAGGAATACATCATTGGTCAGGTTAATAAGATCTACGAACTTCAAGGAGAGGCTGTGTCACGAAAACACATCGAGGTTATCGTTGGACAAATGTTCTCAAGAGTAAGAGTAACTCTAAGTGGAGATACATCACTAACTGAAGGTGAAATTGTTGAGAAATCACGATTTGATAATCTCAATGATGATGCAAAAGAGAAGGCGAAAGCAGATACACTAATTCTTGGAATTACAGAGGTATCTCTAACAAGAAAATCATTCCTTTCTGCTGCATCATTCCAACACACAGCTAAGATCTTGATCAACAACTCAATTAGAGGAGCTGTAGAAGATCTTGTAGGTTTGAAGGAGAATGTCATCATCGGTAGACTGATTCCAGCGGGAACAGGATTCAAGGGAAGTAAGAAATATGAAGCTGTTCAAGAGATTGAAGACAGAGTAGCTAAAGAGTTGGCACAAAAGAGAGAAGAGTAGTAATATGAGGCCACTATGGCCATAAATTCTACAGTCGAACAGATAAAAGAAAGGCTCAATATAGTCGATGTCGTCGGTGAATATATAAAGATTGAGAAAGCTGGGAAGAACTACAAAGCTCTATCCCCTTTCTCAAATGAGAAAAGCCCTTCTTTTTTCATATCTACAGATCAAAATCTCTACCACTGTTTCTCTACAGGAAAAGGAGGTGATATCTTCACTTTTGTCCAAGAAATGGAAGGAGTAGATTTCAAGGAATCTCTACAGATTTTAGCTGAGAAAGCGGGAGTTGAGATAAGCTACGAATCAAAAGGGGATCAATCAAAAAAGAAAAGATTAGAAAAGATTTTAGATGTTTCTGCTGTTTACTACACAAAGCATTTGGAAAACCATCAACAAGCAGAAACATATCTAAAAGATAGGGGATTAAAAGAAGAGACAATTAAGAATTGGAGGTTAGGATATTCTCCTTCATCTTGGAGGATGCTACTTGATTTTTTTACCAAAAAGAAAGTTACGGTAAAAGAATTAGAAGAAGTAGGACTCGTAAAGAGCGGAGACAAGGGGACTACATATGATAGGTTTCGTGACCGTGTTATGTTTCCAATCTTTGATTCCAATTCAAAAGTTGTAGCATACAGTGGAAGAATCCTTTCAAAAGATAGTGAGGAGGCTAAGTATATAAATAGTCCAGAGACAATTTTCTTTAACAAATCGAGTGTTTTGTATGGGTACAACTTTGCAAAGCAGGCGATAAGGAAACTAAACTTCTCTATCCTTGTAGAAGGACAAATGGATGTTGTCATGGCACATCAAGCGGGGTACTCAAATACTGTCGCCTCATCGGGAACAGCACTAACTGAAATACAATTGAAGTTATTACGAAGATTGTCCGACAGATTAGTCATTGCACTTGATGGAGACAGTGCGGGCTTACGAGCTTCAGAAAAAGCATGGCAGATGGCACTTTCACTTGGAATTGATGTGAAGATCGCTATTCTTCCAAAAGGTAGTGATCCTGCTGATCTCATCAAAGATAATATATCAGAATGGAAAAATGCCATCCGTGAATCTAAACACATCATTGATGTATTAGCTGATAACATAATCGAAGAAGAGGATAACAGGAGAAAAGCACAAAGGATAAGTAAGGAAATCATTCCATACATAATCTCTCTACCAAGTAAGATTGAACAATCTTTCTTCATTAAGAAGATAGCAGATAGATTCAATATAAAAGATGATGCTATGTGGGATGAGATAAAGGGGGGAAAGGCAGAGGAGAAACCTACCATCAAAAGAGAATCTAAAAAATCTAATCATTTACAACAAGTCATCGCGATACTTGTTTGGCAAGAATCTTCAAAAGGGCCTAGTATAAATGTTGAAAAAATAAGAGAAAAACTAATTGGAATACTAGGGCAAGATAAATTTGAAGAAATTCATAAAAGTATAGTGGAAGATAGAGAGACACTTTCAACAACAGAAATATTTTACGGAGACAGTGGAATAGACGATGAGATTGTTGAAGATATGGTAAAGAATATAGAAAATCAGATACTGATATTAAAGAGAGAATCCTTGAGTACTAAGTTAAAAAAAGCAGAAGCTGATGGAGACGCATCTGTTATTGACGAAACACTAAAAGAGATTCAAGAAATTTCAAAAAGAATTGTTTAAAACTACTATAGGTTTGTAGACCATTTTGTGATATAAGTTAACGAGCATATAAAAATTTATGGCGGGAAAAAATACAACCCAAAAAACTAAAAAAGTAGAAAAAAAGGCTAAACCAATAGCCCCAAAAACAAAAATAAAAAAAGCACCAATCAAAAAGAGTGCTAAGGAAATAATTAAAAAGACGGCTGTAAAAAAACCAGCAAAGAAGGTGGTAGTTAAAAAGAAGGTAGTCAAGAAGCCTGTAAAAAAGGCTCCTAAGACGCGTCTAACAAAAGCTGCAAAAGAGCAAGAAACAAAAGCTAGAAAAATAATCTCAAGAGGAAAAGAAAGAGGATATATTACGTACGATGAGCTTTTGAAAGAGTTTCCAACAATTGAGAGAGATGTAATCTTTCTTGATGATTTGTATTCTCAACTAAGTACTGCAGGAGTAGACATCCTTGAAGGAGGAGGACTTTTGGATATTAACAAAGAAGATGAGAACTTAAAGAAGTATCAATATGGAAAAACATCTTCTACATATGACTCAATCCAAATCTATCTAAAGGAGATTGGACAGTATCCTCTTATTCCAGCTTCTGAAGAAAAAGAATTGGCTAAAAGAATTGAAGCAGGAGACATGGAGGCTAAGACACTTTTGGCTAGAGCAAACCTAAGACTTGTGGTTTCAATTGCGAAAAAGTATGTAGGACGAAGTCCTGACCTTACTCTTCTTGACCTTATTCAAGAAGGTAACCTAGGACTCTTTAAGGCAGTAGATAAATTCGACTGGACTAAGGGATATAAGTTCTCAACATACGCAACATGGTGGATCAGACAAGCTATAACTAGAGCCTTAGCTGATCAGTCACGAACTATTCGTGTACCAGTTCACATGGTTGAAACAATTGCTAAATATAAGCAGTTCTACAGAAGACTTTCACAAGATCTTGGACGAGATCCAATGCCAGAAGAAATAGCTGTTGAGATGGGACTTGATGTTGAGAAGATATATCATATTGAAAAAATTGATCAGAGCACTGTATCTCTTGAATCTCCAGTAGGAGATGATGGTGACGACGGTAAATCAACACTAGGGGATTTCTTGGCCGATGATAAGATTCTTTCACCAGATCAGGAGACTTCAAGAAGAATTCTTAAGGATCAAGTAACTGAAATCTTGGGAGACCTTTCAGAGAAAGAACAAAAGATTTTGGAACTACGACACGGACTTGAAGATGGAATACAACACACACTAGAAGAGGTTGGAAAGAAGTTCGGAGTTACAAGAGAGAGAATTAGACAGATTGAAGCAAAGGCTCATGAGAAGATTAGACAGCATGAGAAAGCGAATAGGTTGAAGAATTATTAAAGAAAAGCCCCTTCGGGGGCTTTTCTCGTGATACAATCTCTACATGCAAATCTTCGATAAATTATATACTCGTCTAAATACAGAACAAAAGAAAGCTGTAGACACCATAGAAGGCCCTGTAATGGTCATTGCTGGGCCTGGAACTGGTAAGACGAGTATTCTAACACTTCGTATAGCAAATATCCTTAAGAAGACAGATATAAGGCCTGAGAACATCCTATCCCTTACATTCACAGAATCAGGTGTAAATGCAATGAGAAGGAAATTAGTTGAGATTATTGGATCAGAAGGATATAAGGTAAACATATATACTTTCCATTCTTTTTCTAATGAAATCATAAGACAATACCCGGAATACTTTCCAAGAATAATTGGAAGTACTAATGCTTCAGAGATAGATCAGATACGAATAATTGAAAGTATTTTAGATGCAAAAGACTACCAGTTTGTAAAAGCATATGGAGATCCATATTTCTATATATCTAAGATAATAAATGAGATAAAGAATCTTAAAAGAGAGGGTGTATCACCTTCGGACTACAAAAAGTACACAGAGGATAGGAGGATAGAATTTGATAATGAGAAAGATAATTTCAATAAAGAAGGAAAGTTGAAATCTAAAATGATTTCTGCTGACAAAAAGATTAATAGGAATGGGGAACTGGTAGAGGTATATTCCAAGTATCAGAAGACTTTAGAGGATGAGAAGATTATCGACTTCGAAGATATGATTCTTGAACTTGTAAAAGCTCTAGAGAACAACGAGGAACTTCTCCTGATACTTCAGGAAGAATATCAGTATATTCTTGCTGATGAACATCAGGATACAAACAATGCACAGAACAAGGTGTTAGAGCTTCTTGCTAGTTTCCATGACAATCCAAACCTCTTCATCGTAGGAGATGAGAAGCAGGCTATCTTCAGATTCCAAGGAGCATCTTTAGAGAACTTCTTGTACTTTAAAGAACTATACAAAGAAAGTACACTAATCTCTCTTGATACTAACTACAGATCAACTCAGCACATTCTAGACAATGCTCACAACCTAATCGTAAACAATGTGGTGGAAGACGAGAGTCTAAGAAAAAAACTAAAAGGAGTTTCAAAAGAAAACAAACCAATAGATATATACTCATTTAGTAACACTGACTATGAGAATATGTTTTTGGTGAAGGATATAGAGAAGAAGATAAAAGAAGGGGTAGATCCAGAAGAGATTGCAATACTCTACAGGAACAACAAAGATGTATTTGAAATAGCTAGATTTCTAGAGAAAACAGAAATACCTTTTGTAATACATTCAGATCAAGATCTTTTGAATAATATGGATATAAGAAAGGTGATAAACCTTTTGAAGGTACTGGATAATCTAACCAATGATGTGTACATAGGAGAACTACTCCATACAGATTTCTTTGGAATAGATGAATATGATGTCCATAAGATAATCTACTCAGGAAGAAAAGGGATGTATAAAGCCATTAGTGATGAGAAGTTTCTGAAAGAAATTGAAGTAGGGGATACAGAAAAGGTTTTGAAGCTATCCAATGATCTAAAGAAGTGGGCTAAGGAGGTAAAGAATAAACCAATACTAGAATTCATGGAGCTCATCATAAATGAATCAGGATTACTGAAATCAATTCTTTCAGAAAGTATTGAGTATGAAAGATTGAAAGTGGTGGACGCTTTCTTTAATGAAGTTAGAAAGGTGGTGGAAGGTCACATCCATTACACATTGAAAGATCTTTTGAACCATTTTGATATTCTAAACAAATATAATATTAGAATTAACTTCAATCCAAGTTTGAATAAGAAGGGAATTAAGTTAATGACAGCTCACAGATCAAAAGGATTGGAGTTTGATTATGTCTACATAACAAACGCAGTTGAAAAATCATGGGGGAAGAAAGGTGTTAGAGAATACTTCGAATCTCCTCTTTCAAAGGGAACAAAAGAGGAGATGAACGCTGATGAAAGAAGACTCTTCTATGTAGCTATTACAAGAGCTAGAAAACATGTATCCATCACAAGTTCAAAACAGAATACAGCCGGTGATAAAACAATACAAACTTCCTTTATCGAAGAGTTGGATACTAATCTAATAAGCAATATAGAGACGGATGAGTTGGAGACTTCATTTGGTGATAAGATCCATCAGAAGTTTGAGATAAAGGAGAGAGAACTCGGTACACACCATAAGGAATATTTGAACAAGTTGTTTCTTGATAGACCTTTCTCCGTTACAGCACTTAATAACTATTTGGAGTGTCCATGGAGATATTTCTATTCAAATCTCATCAGGTTACCCCAAGCATATTCAAAGCAACAGAAGTATGGAACTGCTGTTCATGCTGCTATGAACAATTTCTTTAACAAATACAAAGAAGGAGATGTCAAAGTGGACTATCTTCTAGAGCAGTTTAGATACTATATAGAGCACAGTAACTTAAGTGATATAGAGAATGAGGAGCTAAAAAGAAAAGGAGAGAAGGCTCTCACTGGATGGTATGAGACATATGGTAACTGGGAGAAGAATATCTTAAATGAGTACAAAGCACATTCAATCTTTGATATTGGTGGTGGGGAGATAACTCTAACAGGAGCATTAGATAAGATTGAGTTTGTAAGTGACACACATGTAAATATTGTGGATTATAAAACAGCTAGTCCAAAGAGTAGGAATGATATAGAGGGGAATACAAAAACTTCTAATGGAAACTACAAAAGACAGTTGATTTTCTATAAGTTACTCCTTGAAGGATTTGATAAAGAAAGATTCCATATGGATTCTGCTGAGATTGATTTTGTGGAACCAAACACAGGAGGAAAGTTTAAAACAGAGAAGTTTGAAATAACAGATGAGGAGGTTAAAGAACTATCAGAACTTATCATCAAAGTTTCTAAAGAGATACTAGATTTGAAGTTCTGGGATGAGAAATGCGATGATAAGGAGTGTGAGTATTGTGGGTTGAGGGGGTAATTGACTTTACTTTTATACTTATATATCATCCAAAGAAGTTATAAACATTCGAAAAAGATTGATTACGCTGTTGGGAGGGTTCACTGAGGTATCTAAAGAATCTGATAAAATTCTTGATACAGGTCTATATAGACCAATGAATCTTGATCCTGGTATCTTAAAAGACATGGATGAAGAAGAACGTCATGATTATTTAAATCTTATGAAGAAAAGATTCGATGCTTTCTACAGAACCCAGAGTAACTGGAATCATGTTACTGAAGATGAGTTTGATAAATCATTAGATAATGACTTAGAAGCCACATTGTTAATGAACGAGCCTGAACTTAAAGAGTATATAAAAAATTTAATCAGGAAGAGAACAATTGTACACGATAAAGATTTAGAGAAAGTAGGATAATTTCTACGCCCTAAATCAAAAGAGCACCGGTTGGTGCTCTTTTTGCTTTTCTATTTCAATAACTCATCTATTATCCCTTTCACCTGCTCATAAGGTTGAGCACCTCTGATCGGTATTTGTCTACCATCTTTTGTAATAGCGATACTATAAGGAGTTCCAAAGTTTGGATCTGCTGAACTAATCAGTCTTCCATCTTCGAAATCTTCATTTACTAGATCTTTAGTTTGTCTCTCATCAACACAAGTTTGGTATTCATCTCCATCGACACCTGTTTCAAGTGCAGCGGCTTTTAGACCAGCGTCACTAAGTGAGTTTTCTTGATCGCCGAATAATATCTTTGAAAAATTCCAGAAAGCACTGTTTCCTCCAAGCTTTGCTACACACTCTGAAGCTTCAGAAGAAGACCTAGCTCTTTTATGAATCTGATCTAGAGGGAAGTGTCGGTAAACCCAAGCGACCTTACCTTCTTCTCCGTACTCTTCTATTATTTTTTCCATTGTTGGATGGAATTTAGCACAGAAAGGACACTCATAGTCTGAGTATTCTACGATTATGATGTCTGCATCTGGGTTACCCAGAATATGATCATCTTCGGACACTGATCTTATTGAGAAATCAGGTGTTCCACTTTCATTTTCAACGATAGTGTCTGTGTCGGTAGTTCCTTTTGTTAAAAATACTGCACCTGCGATGATTAGGGCAGAAATTATGATTGATAGGGGGATAAATATTTTGTTCATGTTCTTTCGATACTTATGTTATTATAATTCCATCAGTATACACCATGGATTTAACTAGCTCAATCATACTTGGAATTACCCAAGGATTAACGGAATTCCTACCTATATCATCATCCGGACACCTTATTATTGTGCGCGACCTGCTAGGTATCCAGATAGTAAACGGTCTAGCATTTGATGCCGTCCTTCAATTAGCTACTACACTAGCTGTTTTAGTGTATTTCAGGAAAGATCTGTTTAAAATATTTATAAACTTCTTTAAAATAGTATCTGGAAAGGTTGTTGAAAAGAGTGAGAAGGTTATGGTCTATGCATTAATCATCGGTACTATTCCAGCAGTTATTTTCGGACTTATTCTTGAAGATTTTATGGATACTACGTTTCGAAGTACCGGTTTGGTAGCAGTCACACTGGTTCTCGGTGCACTTGTTATGTTCTTTGCAGAAAGAGCTAGCGCAACAAAAAGACAGTTGAGTATTAAAAATGGATTCTTTATTGGGCTCTTTCAAGCTCTTGCCCTAATTCCTGGGATGAGTAGATCTGGTATGACAATCGCCGGTGGGTTGTTCAACGGACTATCTCGAGAGATGGCTATTAAGTTTGGTTTTATTCTGGCTTTTCCAATTCTGTTTGGATCAGGACTGAAGAAACTAATGGATCTTGGGAGTACTGGTTTACTAGAGTCGTTTGGCTTTAACCTTATGATCGGATCGATTGTTTCGTTCGCTGTTGGACTTGCTGCTATTTGGTTCTTGGTTAAGTATTTGAAAACTCATACTTTAAAGGTGTTTGTGGTTTACAGGATATTGTTGGCGGTTGTACTTCTGTTGTTTATCTAATAGGATTTTAATATGAACTATGAAGAAACAAAAAACTAACTCAAAATGAAAGATTAGCTACAGAGTTTAGCTATTTGGATAACATAGAAGAGCTAACTGAATTTATTGACTCATTCCTGTGGGAGTTGGTTGGTGATGTTAATCATATTCAGGATGATGAAGTAAAAAGAAAAGAATTTTATCTGTATCTTAAAAAAAATTACCAGGCTTGGTAATTAGTTTTAAAGAAAAAAAAGAATTTAAAGAAAAGAGTATGTTATTTTCTATATTTTTGAATTTAAAATTGGAAGATGTTCTTTGGGATTGGGAGGATACAAACCCTAAAACAAAGTAGGGGCTAGACCCCCACCTTCTTCGAGAGTTTCCCAACCAGAAGTATCAAGAGGGATATCACCACCTTCATATTTAAGGTGGCCATTTTTCATAGCATAGTCATATATATTCTTTGTCACTTTAACATCTTGAATGCAATAATCTGTTACTTTTTGTTTCTCACCTTCTCTCCACCATTTCACAGCTGCTAATCCATCAGCACTTTTGGCTTCACCAAGTGTTGATTGAGCTACATGATCTAACTTTATTCTTCTACCTAATGATGAATGTATCTCTTTAAGTAGATCTAAGCTTTTTATCTGAGTTAGATCACCATCGTAGTACTTATTCAAAAGGGGAATATCGAAATGATCAGAGTTGTATCCGATTAGCATGTCAGCCTTTTCTATAATCGGCCAAAGCTTGTCCAACTCGTCTTGATAGTATGAACTATACTCGTCTGTCTCAGAATCGTGTATACAAATTACAGAAAGATCTAGATCTGCAGGATCAGATGATCCTACTTCTTGGAATATATTAGATGTCTCAATATCGAAAGTTATTTTTCTCATAGTATGAAATCTTACAGCTATTTATTATCTTTTACAAATTTAGCGATTTGAGCTCTTTTAAGAACCTTTTCTTTTCCAGTTACAAGATTCTTTACTGTGAACTTGTTTGAGTTTAGTTCATCATCTCCTATACAGATTACGTAGGGGATACTTTTCTTTGAAGCCTTACTTATTTGATCACCGACTTTCCTTCCTGAATAGTCTATTGATGTGTTTACACCTTCTGCTCTAAGTTCATTAGCTAGCTTTGTAGCTGACTTATACATAGCTTCGTTTAGTGTACAGATATATACAGCGGATGATGGTTTGTATTTTGGTAGTAAGTTGTTTTTCTCAAGAATATCTTTGATGACAACATCACCCATACCGAAACCAACCGCAGGAACTTTCTCTGCATCAAAAATATCTAGAAGATCATCGTATCTTCCACCACCAAATATTGATCTGTTGTTTTCTCCATCCTTTGCAAATATCTCAAATACAACACCAGTGTAGTAGTCAAAACCACGCATAAGGGTTGGATCAAAATCTACGTTTGAGATACCCCGAAGATTTAATCTTGATATTAGAGCTTCAATAGTTTCATCTGCTGCTGGATTGTATTCAAACTTCTTTCCAAGAATTTTTTCAGATTGTTCATCAAAGTCATCAATCTTTGATTTCTTGTCCAACAACTTTCTCATTTGATGTGCTTCGATCTCAGAAAGACCCAACTCATCAAATGTTTTATCCACTAATTTCTTGTTGTTTACTCTGATTGCAAACTGACCATCATTTAATCCGAGGTTCCTCAGGATACTAGCCGCAATTTCAATAGATTCAAGTTCCGCATCTATTGAAGAGATTCCAAACATATCGACATTTAGTTGCCAGTGTTCTCGCAGTCTTCCTTTTTGAGGTCTTTCATACCTAAAAAGGTTAGGGATTGAAAACCATCTAAGAGGGAACTGTAGTTCTCTTTTTCTTTTAGCTATCATTCTCGCAATGGTAGGGGTCATCTCTGGACGTAAGGTTACTTCCCGATCTCCTCGATCGTTAAAGTTATAGGTTTGATCATTAACTATCTCTTCACCAGATTTGGCTATGTAGAGATCAGACAACTCAAGGATTGATGCATCATATTGATCATACCCAAAACTTTCTACTGTTTTTTTCCAAACAGAAAATATGTAGTTTTGTATAAACTGATCTTCTGGATAGAAGTCGCGTACTCCTTTGTAGGATTCTTTAGAAACTTTATTTGACATGTCACTATATTATCAGATTATTAACGTGATACAATTGTTCTATGCTTGATAGTGCTTTAAACATCCAGTCAATTATACCTTTGATAAGTGAAAAGATAATGTGGTTTGCTGTGGTAGTGGTCATATTAGTGTTCTTTGTAATGTTCTTAGTTTTCAAACATCATTGGAATTACTATGGGATAGATAAGAAGAATAGGGTGTTTGTACGACTACTATATACCACAGGATCATTTTTGATATTACTATCATTATCAGCCATAGCTTTCATTTACTAATATGGGAATTATATTCGACAAAGACGAAAAGATTATCTTGGTGGAGAGAAAACATTGGTTTATCTTTGCTACAGAAATATTCGGATTACTAATAACACTATTCGTTCCTCTCCTATTACTGGTTGTTGCTGGAGTTTTTTCTTCAGAGATACAAGTTAGTTGGAGTATGATAAAGGTAATATCATTTGGATACTTACTTTGGGTTTTCTTTATCTGGAATGCAATTTTCCTTGCTTGGACCGATTACTACTTAGATGTGATTGTTGTTACAAACCAAAGGATTGTTGATATAGATCAAAAGGGATTATTCAGAAGAGAAGTTTCAACACTCCACCTCTCAAAAATTCAAGATGTTACATCTGAAGTTCATGGAATACTTCCTACATTTCTAGGTTACGGAGATTTGCATGTTCAAACTGCAGGGCAACAAAGAGAGTTTGTCGTGAAGAGTATAAATAACCCGATAAGGGTTCGGCAGGTGGCTAGTGAAGCTATAGAAGAGTATAGGAACAAGATGAGGATTAGTTAAAGAAATCTTTTTTACTTAAGCCTTATTTGCGAATAATTACTATCAATGTACCTTTTATAATATTTAAATTAATTTCTTTGGAGTTAGAGAAGTAACTTTA
>JBLINH010000006.1:0-41821 GCA_047639165.1 Minisyncoccia bacterium
GTAAAAAGTATGGAAGAAATGGAAGTGTTTGCTAATACTTTTCTTTCACATATCTCACCAGCTGAAACAGCTACTGTCGTAGGTCTTTCTGGAGATTTAGGTTCAGGAAAAACTACCTTCACTAAGATTTTAGCTAAGGAGCTTGGAATAGTAGATCACATTACAAGTCCTACATTTGTAATACAGAAGAAATATAATATTTTAAATCATCCTGATTTTGATACACTAATCCATATTGATGCATATAGATTGGAAGAGAAAGGAGAACTGGAAGTACTAGACTGGAAAGAACTTACAGAAAACTCAAAAAACCTAATTCTAGTAGAGTGGCCAGAGTTAGTTGGAGTAGATGCTACACTAAACTTTAAATACATCGACGAAACAACAAGAGAAATTACATATGATATCTAAAGGTAAAAACAAAAAGAGACTTATATTACTTGATTCTCATGCAATCATTCATCGGGCATATCACGCTCTCCCAGATTTCGCATCAGCAAGCGGAGAACCAACAGGAGCTCTATATGGTCTTTCTACAATGCTAATGGCTCTGGTAAAGGATTTTGACCCAGATTACATCATTGCAGCATATGACCTCCCAAAGAAAACCTTCAGACATGAAGTATATGCAGACTATAAGTCAGGAAGGAAGGCATTGGATGATAATCTATCAAAACAATTGAACAGATCACGAGATGTTCTGAAGGCTTTCAATATTCCAATCTACGAACAGGAAGGTTTTGAAGCTGATGATGTCATCGGAACTATTGTAGAGAAGATGAAGAAAAAAGATGACATTGAGATTGTTATCGCTTCAGGAGATATGGATACACTTCAGTTAGTAGATGGGAAGAAGGTAAGGGTCTACACTCTTCGGAAGGGAATAAAAGATACAATCGTATACGATGAGAAGGGAGTTAAAGAAAGATTTGGTTTCAAACCAGAGCTTTTAACTGATTTTAAGGGATTACGCGGTGACCCAAGTGATAATATAATCGGGATACCAGGAATTGGAGAGAAAACTGCAACTGATCTAATCACTAACTTTGGAACAATTGAAGAGATATATAAAAAATTAGAAAAGAATGAAGAGACCTTGTTAAAGAAGGGAATAAAACCACGAATTATAAATCTACTAAAGGAAAACAAAGAGGAAGCAGAGTTTTCTAAGATGTTAGCGACAATAAACAGGAAGGTACCAATCAAGCTAGAGTTACCTAAAAAGTCTTGGAGAGAGGGTCTTTCTTCAAAAAACCTAAGGAGTCTCTTTACTGAACTAGATTTCAGATCAATTCTTTCAAGACTTGATGAAATGTTTGGAGAAGAGATAGAAAAAAAGAAAGAAGAAGAGCACAACAATATTCCAGAAAGAGATGTAAAAGAAACTGCTGTAGCACTTTGGTTACTAAACTCAGGAATGACAAATCCAACTATTCAAGATATTTTACACTTTGCGAAAACCGATAACTTTGATAAGGCAAAGAAAGCAATCTTAGAGAAGATTAAAAAAGATGACTTGAACGATTTATATAAAAATATAGAGGAACCTCTAATTGATATTGTTGATCAGATGAAGGTCGATGGAATTATGATAGATAAGACAATACTCCACTCACTTTCAAAGGAGTACCACAAGAAGCTTGTGATACTTGAGAAAGAAATATGGGAGATGGCTGGAGAGGAATTTAATATAAACTCACCAAAACAAATGGCAGATATTCTTTTTGTGAATATGGAACTTTCATACAAAGGAATGAGAAAAACAAAGAGCGGAGCATATTCAACAAAAGAGGAAGTATTACAGAAGTTAATAGAGGTTCACCCAATTGCAGATAAGGTATTGCAGTATAGGGAACTACAGAAGTTAGTTTCAACATATATAGATAATATTCCAAATCATATAAAAGAGGATGGTAGAATCCATCCAACCTTTATACAATCAGGAGCAGCTACAGGAAGAATGGCATCACAAGATCCTGCTGTTCAAAATATTCCAGTTAAAAGTGAATATGGAAGAAGAATTAGAAATGCTTTTGTAGCACCAAAAGGGAAGAGACTAGTAGCACTAGACTATTCCCAAGTGGAACTTAGGTTAGCTGCAATACTTTCAGATGATCAAAAACTAATTCAAATTTTTAAAAATGGTGAAGATGTACACACTAGTGTTGCTTCTTTTGTTTTCAAGGTTAAACCCGATGAGGTTACCAAAGAAATGAGAAGAAGAGCAAAGGTGATTAACTTCGGAATTCTTTATGGTATGGGAGTGAACGCACTTCAAAAGAATTTAGGAACTGATAGAAAAGAAGCACAAGAATTTTACAATAACTATTTTGAAACTTTCAAAACCCTTGCTCAATATTTGGATAATACAAAAGCTAGTGCTGCTAGAAAAGGATATACAGAAACTTTGTTTGGCAGGAGAAGGCACTTTGAAGGAATTAAATCATCACTTCCATTTATTCGTGCCCAAGCAGAAAGAATGGCAATCAATGCTCCAATACAAGGAACAAATGCTGATATGGTAAAACTCGCAATGGTTGAAACATATAAGTATATAAAGAAAGAGAAGTTGGATGATAAGGTGAAACTACTCCTACAGATTCATGATGAAATCATCTATGAAGTGGATGAAGATTTAGTTGAAGAAACAACAGAAACAATTAGAAAAATTATGGAAGGTGTTATGAAAGATAAAGATACTAAGGGTGTCCCAATATTAGTTGACGCTTCTTGCGGTAAGAATTGGGGTGAGATGAAGGAGATTTAGCGCACTAAACTTTGTAAGCACAAGTATCTGAGCCGTGAACAAATAAATTATAGCCTTTAGATTTTAATAAATCTTCACAAGATATTTCCTATGCAGATGGGATATCTTTCTGGAATTATCAACATTAGAACCGTTATACCTAACTTAATAAATTTATTATTTTCTTTACAGTCTTTTTAATCATCTGGAGTAGTTACGATAGTATACTAAAGTCTAAATTTCAGTAAACATATCTCTGATATAATATCATCATGCTTTACCTTTTACATGGAACAGACACTCAAAAATCACTAGATAAGGCTAATAAACTAGTGAAAACAATGCTTTCAAAGAAGCCTAATGCTTCGTATTTTAAGATAAGTTCAGATAATTTTGATATACACGAACTACAAGAGTTTACCGGAGGACAAGGGCTATTTGAAAACAAATATATAGTGCAGATCTCAAGGGTGCTGGATGATAGCGGTATAAAAGATGTAATCGTTGATTACGTAGACTCAATTGCAGGTTCGGATAATATATTTATCTGGATTGAAGGAGAGATAGATAAGAAAACTTTAAGTAAGTTAGAAAAACATGCTGAAAAAGTTGAAGAGCATAATGCAAAGGAAGTAGTTAAGAAACCATTTTTTAATGTTTTCTCATTAGCTGACGCTATAGGAAATAGAGATAAGAAGAAAGCTTGGCTTTTGTATAACGAAGCACTAGAAGAATTAGCACCTGAAGAGATTCACGGAACAATCTTTTGGCAGATTAAGAGTATTTTACTTTCAATGAAAGCAAAGAGTGCTAGTGAAGCAGGATTAAAACCATTTGTATATTCAAAATCAAAAAGTTTTTCCAAAAACTTTGAAGAAAGTGAGATAGAGAAATTATCTTCAAAACTAATATCAGTCTCACACGATGCAAGAAGAGGGAAGCATAACTTTGGTATGGCGCTTGAGAGATTTATATTAGAAATGTAGCCGGCACCAAAAAAGTACCGGCTACTGTAGGGGATTAAATCCCTGGTCTTCTAACCATTCCTGGTAATTTTTGTTGACGTTCGAGGTCTTCAGCCAACTTTCTTAACTCAGGTTCTATGTTTTTGTGACACCAACAATCACATAAAGCACCTCCAATTACACCTCTGGATACTTGTTTGTTGCCTTTGCAATTTTCATGATCTCCGTTTATACATTCAGGGAAGGTAGTTATATGTACCATTTGTTCAAATCCTTTCTTTTTAGATATTAGCCTATAAACAATTGATTTTCAATATCTTTGTGTTACTATTTCAAAACTAATGCGCTCGTAGCTCAGCTGGTAGAGCACCTGCCTTTTAAGCAGAGGGTCGCAGGTTCGAGTCCTGCCGGGCGCACAAATTATTCGATTAGAGATGTTGGTACTTTTTTAACATTTAAAATAATGCTTTTGTCTGTTTTTTCTATAAATTCAATCTTTCTGTTTTGCCAATCGACACTTCTTATTTGATCAATCATGATAACACCTTCAACTTTCTTGGAATTAAATTCTATTTGAAATGGATAACCTTTTGATTTTGATGTAATGGGACATATGAGAACTAGATTTCTAGCCCTGTTGAAAATTTTACGTGTTAAAACAAAAGCTGGACGACGAACTTTTTGTTCATGTCTCAGGCTAGGATCCAAGTTCATCCACACAATATCTACTTGTTCAGGTGTGTAGGTTTTCATTGAATTATTTCTCTACCAACATCAGGTCCCCAGTCGATATATTCTGGTAAGTTATCTTTATTAATTTTTGCCACCAAGTCTTCTAAAGTTTCTTTCTTTTTCTTGGGTTGTAGTAGTAAACCATTTTTTGTTTGTTTCAAAATAATTTCAGTGTTCTCTTCTATACCAAAAGATTTTGGTATACGTATACCTAAGCTATTACCTCATTTTGTTACTTTAGTTGTCATGCTGTAAGTATATACATGTAAGTCAACAGTAAATTCATTAAATCTTTAGGAGATTTTTAAAGAGGATAGTCAAAAGCGAAAGCTCCAGCTCCAGAGAACAGAAGTGAGAATGAAATAACAATTAAGACTGTATAAAGTAAGGTATCAAACCTAAGTATTTTTTTGTTCTTGTTTACAAACAACATCAGAAGTAGAACGTATGTAGCTATGATAGAACTGATTTGAGTATATGTTCCAGTTACCAGTAGTATCCCAACTACTAACTCAACTAACATGATTTTTTTCACAAATAGCTCTGCAAGAGGGACTTTAATAGACTTAAAGAAAGAAACAAAACTACTTTCTTTTTGATAAGTTAGTAGTGTAATCTTCAATAATACAAGACCTAAAGCGACTCTGAGTAAGAAAGGAGCTAGTAGTCCAAAAGTTAATAGGTCTGGAAAAGTATTTAACATCAGTGTAGTATATCAAAATATGAAATATAAAGTATTGATTTTAAACGATATTCGAAGCGTATATAACGTGGGAGCTATTTTCCGTACAGCTGATTCTATAGGTATAGATAAGATATACCTCACAGGTTACACACCGTCTCCTCTTGATCGTTTTGGTAGGAAACGACAAGATCTACATAAATCTGCTCTTGGAGCAGAGGAGAGCGTTTCTTGGGAATATAAAGAAGATGTAAATGAAGTACTGGAAACTCTAGGTGAAGATGGTTTCAAAGTGGTCGCACTAGAACAGTTTGAAGATTCAGTGGACTACAAGGAGCTTGATGTACCAGAAAAGACCGCGATTCTTTTCGGTAATGAAGTGTATGGAGTTCCAGAGGAATTACTTTCTAAAGTAGATATAGTTACAGAGATTCCAATGAACGGGAAGAAAGAGTCTTTGAATGTTTCTGTGGCTGCTGGGATTTTGTTATATAGGTTGTTTGATCGGTAACACTACTTTGTTATTAGTTTGGTGGAACGAATGCGCAATAATATGACCAATCGACATAAGATGCGTGGCTTCCATCGTCACGGAGAAGTTTAGGAAACTTTCCATCGAATTTACTTTTATGAGCAGTAGCAACCATGAATACTACTTTGTAAGGAGCGTCTATAGTAGCACCTTCGCAATAACGCTCTGTCACCCAGTAACTATTCTGAGAATAGGTTTCTGTATTTAAATAAAACAGGTGACCATACCCAGCCCAATTAGTAGCTAAAGTAACTCCAGGAACACCTTCTCTAAGAGTACTCATTACATCAGGAATCTCTTCTGAAAGTTTTAAACTGATACTTCTTGATCCTGTAAGACTACTGGTTAGTACTCTCTCTATAGGATATTCTCCATTTTTTGAACGATACAATTCAAGTGCAGTCCTAAGTTGAATCCCTTCTTGTTGCATACTTGAAATTCCTGCCCTGGTTCTAACTTCACCTAAAGACGCTAGTACGACACTAGAAAGCAATCCAATGATTGATATAACCACAAGTAATTCTATTAATGTGAATCCTTTTTTCATATCTTAAATAGGTAGTTCTAGAGCTGGATCAAAAGGATCATAAGAATCTAGATTAGATGGAACAGACGGTGATTTTATAAAAACAACATAGACTGCAATCGTTAATATTATAAAAAGCACAGTTGCTACTAACAAAATATTATTTGCTTTAGAAGTATCTTTTGCAATTCCTTTTTGAATAAGCCAACCAATAGCACCTTTTTGACTTTGAGGAATGCCTTGATTTAGAGAGTAAGATTGTCGATCTTCAAATTCCATATTTTCCATGAGTTCATTATATCTACTCGATAGCCTTCTGACAAACAGGGCAGTAGTGAGCACTTCGTCCATTCACCACTTTCCTTTCTATACTTCCTTTACACTCCTTTCTCTTACATCCTTCACCTTTAAGTTGATAGACCTTGTGGTGAAGTTGAAAACCACCTTTCTCTCCACTGGGATTTCTATAATCTGACATAGAGTCACCTTTAAACTTTATACCTTTCTTTAATACATTCTTCACATTACTAAACAACTCTTTGAAAAGATCATCCTCTATTTTTTTCACAGAAGTTTCAGGGTGAATTTTTGTTAGCCAAAGAGCCTCGTCTGAATATATGTTTCCAACACCAGAAATTAGTGTTTGATCCATCAATACTGTTTTTATATTCCCATTGGGTTTCTTTGATATGTTTTCTTTAAACTTCTTTGTGTCAATAGTTAGGGGATCAGGGCCAAGATCTTCAATAGTATCTCCTTCAAGGATTGTAACCTTGGCAAATTTTCTCATATCACTTAACACAAAGTGTTTTCCGTTTGAGAGTTCAAAAACCAAACGAATCCATCCGTTAAAAGGATCTTTGAGAGGGCCATCTTCAATTGGTACCCATTCTTTCTTTTCTAGTCTGTACTTTCCATAGAGAATGTGACCAGTCATTTTCATATGTATTAGTATAGTGACTCCATTTTGGAGGTGTATTAAAACATTCTTTCCCTGTCTTGATGTACTAGTTACTTTCTGACCAATAATTTCTTTTTTAAACTTTTTGAAATACTTAGGATCCTTTATTTGATCCTTTCCATAGAAGTACGGACTGTTGTAACTGGTCCAAATGTTTGTGACTTTTAGTCCGGGAAGTAGTTTTCCAAGTTCTGTTGTTGTTGTTTCTACTTCTGGGAGTTCTGGCATGGGATTATCTTACGTAAGTTTTGTGGTAATATCAATCTCATGAATGAACGGCAAGTTATTACTATATCAGCAGTATTCCTAATATCCTTTATGATCATATCAGGGGCTATTTTTCGACCCGATAAGATTCAAAAGATCGTTGATAGAGCAGAGGATTATGTTGCCGGTATCTTTTTTAGGGAAAGTGTTGATGACAAAGAGTTGGTTGATAGGTATGAAATAGCTACGGAAAGTAGCTCAATAAAAAAAGCACAACTCAGAAGACAGGGAATTAATGTTGATGATATTAAAGTACTTATCGTTCCTGGACATGATGACGTTCATAGTGGAACTGTATTCAAAGGCATTAGGGAAGTGGACTTGAATAGAGATTTAGCTAAAAACCTATACGACTATCTAAACAAAGAAGATGGTTTTGATGTGACACTTGCTAGCGATGCTAATGGATACAACAAAGATTTAGAAAAGTATTTCGAAAGAGAAAAGGAAGATATATTAAATTTTAGAAGTGAGTACAAAGAAATAATGGATGAGTTGGTAGAGGATGGGAAAGTCGATTTAGTTAATGGAGTTTTTCATAACTCAGCACCATCTGATGTTGCATTGAAGTTGTACGGTATAAACAGATGGGTGAATGAAGAAGACTTTGATATTGTCCTTCATATTCACTTCAATGATTATCCAAGAAAATCTTGGGAGTGGGGTAAGTTTAATGGTTTTGCAATATATGTTCCTGAAGAACAATTTTCAAACGCTAGAGCAAGTAAGGTGTTCGCTAGACATCTTTTAAGTCACTTTAATAATTTCATGCCGGTAAGTAATCACTCACAAGAAAAAGATGGAATTGTGGAGGACCAAGAACTTATCGCTATCGGCGCATACAACACAGTCGATGCTATTTCTGTATTAGTTGAATATGGATACATATATGAATCTCAATTCTCAACTAAAGAGTTAAGAGACTTAATGATGAAAGAGTTAGCTTTCCAAACTTTCAAAGGAATGAAGAATTTCTTTAATGATGATAATGAAAAAAAAGAAACTACTTTGGTTAATAAGGATATTTTAAATTCTGGTTTATATGAAGGACAAAGAAATCATCCAAGTGTTTTAGGGTTACAAGCACTTCTTAGATTAGAAGGTAATTACCCTCCAGAAGGGAAGACTCTTAATGATTGCCCTATCACAGGAAACTTTGGTCCTTGTACTAAGGGAGCTATAAAAGATTTTCAAGATGATAACGGGTTATCTATAACAGGATACATAGAAGAGAAAACAAAAGAGATATTGAGAAATAAGATATAGGCACTTCAGGGAAGTGCCTATATTTTTATAATTTTTCTTGGATTAGATTTTTACTTTTGTATTCTTCCCAGACCTTTACGTAGTGACCTATGTCGGTGTCTCTAATAAAATACCAAAGAGCACATTCAACTTCTGGAAACTCAGGATCTTCTTTTTCTTCTAATTCATATAGTCCTACTGGTAAGAATTGTTGAATAGTTATTGGCAGGTTGTTTTCTAAAAAAACAACCTGGTTTACTAATACCGGTTGCTTCACAAGGATCTTTATCATCTAAAATAGTATTATACCTTAAGTAGATTAAATTTCTATTAAAAAGTTATAAATTTTTTAATATCTCTCTTGTAACCTTTGCGTCACTCCAAGGAGTTTTTGTATTGTTTGCTTCCATTATGTATGGATCAGTTCCTTTACCAGTTATCAGCACAGTGTCTCCTTCATTTGCTAATGAGACAGCTCTTTTGATAGCCTCTTTTCGGTCTATAATCACCTCAAGAGGGGTGTTTATGATAGATTCCTTCATATCACCTATGATCTCCAGAGGATCTTCATCATATGGATCCTCGTTTGTAAGTACTATGTGATCACAGTACTCGTCTGCAATCTTAGCCATCTCAGGTCTTTTCCATTTATCTCTTCCACCTCCAGTGTTTCCTAGTACGCAAATCTTTTTGTTTGGGAAAGCTTTGTAGAGTGCTTCCAATGAGTCTGGAGTGTGAGCATAATCAACTACAACATCAAAGTTTTGATTTTCTCTTATGAATTGTGCTCGGCCTTTAACTTCTTCTACTTTCTCAATACCATTTTCTATCACGTCATAATCTATATCTATACTTTTTGCGAATGTAGCTGCCGCTAGAATATTGTAGATATTAAACTCACCAACTAACTTAGAAGAGAAAGTAGATTCATCGAACTTCATTTTGATTCCATTTGAAAGCTCGAATGGTTTTGCGTCCTCCAAGCTGAAAGTGGTCACCACTCCATTGTTTTTCTTTATAAAATAATTTGAATTGGAATCATCTTCGTTAACAATTAGTGTTCCTCTTAGATTGTCTAAAAGTCTAAGTTTGGCTTCTCTGTAGTTTTCAAAAGACCCGTGAGACTCGATGTGTTCCTTATGAAGGTTAGTAAAGATTAGGGCATCAAGTTTTATAAACTTGTGTCTAAACTGTTTAGCACCTTCAGATGTCATCTCAAGGATTACCCAATCACACTTAGCTTTTACTGCGTTGTGCAAAAACTTCTGCATGAAAAATCTTCCAGGCATAGACATCTTGTATTTGTTGGTCCAAGTCTTTTCTCCAATCTTGAAATGAATAGTGCTTGTTAAAGCTGTTTTGAAACCAGCTTCTTCCAACACTGAGTTTATTAATTCAACGGTAGTTGATTTACCTTTTGTTCCGGTAATACCGACAATCTTTAATTTTTTCGCAGGAAACCGGTAGAGTAGGGCACCAGTTAGAGCCAGTAGATAGTGGTATACAGGTTGAAAGAAACGATATAGTCGTTTTGGAATTAGTTTCTTAATTTTACGTAATAGGTTGTCCATGTATTTCTATATATTTACATGGTTTGGAGGTTGATACAAGGAGGGGTTTGTGCTTGACTTTTAATACAAACTATGGTAGTATTAAGGGTAGAGAGGTTAATTTCATTACCTCATTTACATTGCCCACTTTTAGTGGGCGTTGACCTCGAGCTTCTGACAGATTAGCTGTTAGAACAACAACGGGGCACATTAAAAAATGAAATCTAAAGAAAATAATACCTTTGAAATTGAAAATTTTAACGTTGATTCACCTGAGTGGAAGCTCGGAGGAATCGAAGTTGAAACCCCTTGGCCGGGGAAGTGCCAAGACAGGGTCGTTTATGTTAAAGACGACGATGACGATGTTGTTGATATTTGGTTCTGGTTTAACAAAGCCAAAACCACGGGGGTTTTAAACCTCTACAACAGCTGCTGCTCCTCGGAGTGGCCAGCCCTTCAATTCGAAGGAACCTATAACGAATGCCAGGATTGGATTCGTGACAACGGCTATCTACCAAGGTAGAAAAAAGCAATCATGGTTGCTTAGTACAAAACCGAATTAAACCCATGAGTTTAATTCAAGCAAAAGCGCACGACCCTCGGGTACGTGCGCTTTCTTCTTTTACCCCAAATTCTTCAACGCCTCTTTTATAATCTCCTCCGTACTTAAGCTTCTATCAATCTTTGATATAACATCTCGCGCATCGCGCTCTGAGTATCCAAGAGAGACCAGTGCTTCAATGGCCGCACCAGACCCCTCTGTATTTACACCACCACTTAAATCAAGAGTACCAAGTTTGTCTCGTAACTCAATGATGATCTTCTCAGCACTCTTTTTACCAATTCCTGAGACTTTTGTTAAGTAGCTAGCATCTCCCGACATGATACCTTCTTTGAGGGTTTCAATACTTGAGCTATCTAGAATAGCTAAAGCACTCTTTGGTCCGATACCAGAGATTGTGATAAGTAATCCAAAGAAATCCAACTCCTCTCTGACAGGGAAGCCATATAGGTCCATAGAGTTTTCTCTAACTGCCATATGAGTGAAAAGACTGGTTTCATTATCAGTCCTTATACTTTGAAGTGTGGTATTAGTCACCTTCACTAAGTACCCAATACCATTTGTATCGATAATAAGGGATCCAACCCCAACTTCAAGCACTTTTCCTCTTATAGAAGCAATCATATGTATATATGATACAGGAATTGTTTAAGAGGTTATAGACTTGTCTTTTTGCGCATGGTCTGTTAAAGTAACTCGCACATATGGCAATCACACAATCAGCGAAAAAAGCACTACGGGGATCCTTAAAGAAGGCGGTATTTAATACACGTAGAGTTAGAGCTTATAAGACTTCTGAGAAAGAAATAGAGAAGCTTCTACTTGAAGGTAAAGTGGATGAAGCTAAGAAAGCTCTTCCAAATGCTTACAAAGCTATCGACAAAGCAGCTAAAGGAAAGACTCTAAAGAAGAACACTGCTTCAAGAAAGAAAGCAAAACTATCGGCGAGTATAAAGAGAGTAGATAAGAAATAAGAAGTAAAAAACCCACAGAGATGTGGGTTTTTTAGAATCCAAAATATTCCATAACCTTTTGTGACATAGGTTCTTCGAGTTCTTCTTCGTCTAAGTAGTCTAATAAGTAATCTCTAATTTCATCAGGATTAGTTTCATGACTGTTGTAAGGAAGAACAACATAGGGGATTAGAAGTTTCTTAGATTTGAATATGATCTTATCAAAACTGTCATCTGCGTCATCAATCACCCAAAAAGATTCTAGAGCTGAGTATGGATATAATGTGTCTCCTGCAAGAATACCTTTCCTTGTTATCTTGAAATTAAGAAGTTGAGGTTCTGTTCGAGCTTTCACCTGAGCTATAGAAGTAGCTAATATGATAATGACAGCGAGAAGAATATTATCAAAGTAGATTGAGAGAACTGCAATACCAATAGCTATAATACCAACTATCCAATACCAATCAGAACTCCTTTCAATGTGTGAATGTTCATGAGCTTGCCACTCAATTTTTTTAGAGTTTGCCATATGAAAATATTATACCACTTATTTTTTCTTAGAACCCAAAACTTTTTCCGTAATCTGACTAAACACGACAGCGATAAATACTATCGCTAAATATATTGATAGTAGTTGTATGAAAGTTAAAGGGATACTTTTTAAACTTCCTAGTATGAAAGCACTGTACCAAGAAACAAAAGATATTGCGCCAGATGCAAAAGCGATCTTTCTAGTTCTTTGTAGACTGTTAACTAAACCTGTTCCCTTGAACGATATCTTGATAAGTTTTGGTGATACAACAAGGTTTAGTAGGACACCGTTCAGAACTATGATTCCAACCACCACCACCTTAACTAAGAACTTAGATGAATGATTAAGTGCTTCCATGTTTGGAATGTACAGCCCGATACCTGAAATAATTAAAAACAGTAACCCAACCCAAATTACTTGTGACATCACCTTCAAGATTTTGTCTTCAGCAGGAGATATCTTGAAGTCTTTTAGGAATTTGAAGAAAAGAATATCAGTAAAAGTTGCACCACCAACACCTATAGCAAAACCAAGTAAGTGAAGAATTAGAATTGGCTGATGGAAATATTCAAATATTGGTATGAATGAGATGTCCCTAACAAAAAGACCTACAGTCGAAAGAATAAAAATGGTAGTTGAAGCTCCGGCTGAACACAAACACCATGTGCACCATGACTTTAGATAGAAAGCTTGAACGAGGGTTAGATAAATTGAGAAAAAGAATGCACCGATGGTAAATCCTGTCAGAAGAAACATCATGAGATCGCTAAATAGTTGAGGGAATATCATGAGAGTGAGATAGGACGCTATAATCATTAGATAGTAGAGTATTCCAAAGATCTCAAGACCTATTCCAAAGAAACTAGAAAACTCACTATTAACAACATCCTTACAATTTGCACCAAGGGGACAAATCATTGGTCCTCCTTTTCTTTTCTCCCTATATATTTTTGCTGTTATTTGCAATCCCCAAATCGCTAGGGCGATTATCGCTAAATAGATATATATCATGACAAGTATTGTACCTCATGTTAAAGTTAAGTTAAACCTAGAAAGGAGGAACTACATGAGAATGCGCCCTACAGCAGGTAATCTGCATGGCGTTAGAGGAAAACCATTGAGAAGATACACTAAAAGAACAAGACAATGCAAATATTGTGGTAATAGATTAAATAGCTACAATAAAGGACCAGGTTGCAATTCTTGTAATCAGAAGAAGCTCAATAAGGAATCTAAAAAACTCTAAAACCATGTCAGGATAACAAAGTGAGCTACAGCAATGTAGCTCACTACTTATTGCAAAAACCCCATATTTCTTATACCATTGTCGGTGGAGAGATGGCAGAGTGGTCGAATGCACCAGTCTTGAAAACTGGAGTCTCCGAAAGGGGACCGTGGGTTCGAATCCCACTCTCTCCGCAGTTATAAAACACCAGCACTTCTATGCTGGTGTTTTGTCGTCCATCTGCTAAGGTAATTCTATGAAATTCCTAGGAATAGATTACGGAACAAAAAGAATAGGTCTTTCTGTCTCAGATGATGACGGAAAGATGGCTTTTCCTAATTCAGTTATTGAAACCAATGGTTTTTTGGATAAAATCAAAGAATTTGTTTCTTTGAATGGAATTGATCATATTGTCATCGGAGAATCAAAAGACTTTGATATGAAAGACAATTCAATTATGGGAGATGTTAATGATCTAAAAGAATCTCTAGAAGAGTCTGGTTTGAAGGTTGATCTTCATACAGAACTAATGACGTCACACCAGGTATCAAAAGAAACATTCTCCGCATTCAATGATCCTAAGAGTAGGAAAGAAAAAAAGAAAGATGATATGTTGGATGCTAAAGCAGCCACAATCATGCTTCAAAACTATTTAGACACTAAAAGTAATTAATATATATGAGTGAAAAGATTACATACGATGATTTTAAAAAAGTAGAGATCAAGATAGGGGAGATCCTAGAGGTTGAAGTGGTAGAAGATGCCGATAAACTTCTTAAACTCAAGGTTGATTTTGGAGAGGAAAATACAAGACAAATACTTTCTGGAATCAGAGAGTATTTTGAAGACCCACAATCTTTGGTCGGAAAGAAATGTCCTTTTGTTACAAACCTTGAACCACGAACTATCAGAGGATTCGAAAGCGATGGGATGATCGCTGCTGTTTCTGATGATGAGACTTTCTCACTACTTAATGTTGATGGTGATATAAAGGTTGGGAGCAATGTGTCATAATGGGTAAATGATATTTTCTAAGTTTCATGAAAAAATAAAGAATTGGTTTTTAAAAAACGCTGAGAGCAGTAATGCTAAGTGGTGGCTCGGTATTATTTCTTTTACTGAAAGTTCTTTTTTCCCAATTCCACCAGACCCATTTCTTATCGCGGTTTTAATGATCAAAAAGCAGTGTTGGCTTCATTATAGTATTTTGGTGGCAGTAACCTCAGTTTTGGGAGGAATATTCGGGTATTTTATAGGTTTTTGGTTCTTTGAGTTAGCAGGACAGCCACTTGTTGATATATATAACTTACAAGAGCCTTTCGATATAGTTACAAACCTGTTTAAAGATAATACTTTCTGGACAACATTTGTCGCTGCTTTTACCCCGATTCCGTATAAGATATTTACTATAGCCGCTGGATTTTCAAAAGTTAACTTCGTTGTCTTTGTAATAGCTTCTATCATCGGTAGGGGAATACGATATCTAATCATCGGATATATAATGAAAGTATTTGGAGAGAAAATTGGAAAACTTGTATTTAAATATTTCAATATTCTTACAATTTTAATCCTTATTCTAATAGTTATCTACATACTATTTAAAACTATTGTATAATTTAGTGCATGCGTAGCACTAATGTAAAATTATTTAACAGTTTTTTTCCTCCACCAAGCTATTTGTCGCTTTGCCCATACTCTCTGGACCTATCACCAGATGCTGTTCGTTTAATGTATTTAAAAGTTAGTAAGCACGGTCTGATACCTAGTGAATACAAAGAAGTTAAACTAAAGGAAAAGTGTAATCTGTTGGAAACATTAGAGGATCTAAAAAAGTGTGACGAATTAAGAAGTGTCCTTGTATCTCTAAAAGAAGAGTACGGTATGAAGTTTGTTAATGTCTCTTTGCCTGAAACAAAAACATATGTTTTCAGAACAACACTTCCAAAAGAAGCCTTAAAAACAATTTACGAATCAATTTCATTTAAGATTGAAGAGAATGTTCCACTGAAACCCGATGAAGCTGTTTTTGATTATGATGTCTTAGAAAAAGAAAACGATAAAAAACATGTTGATGTTGTTGTAACAACATTTCCAAAGTCTGTCGTAAGAACTTACACAAAACTCTTGAATGAAGTTGGTCTTGTGCCATTATCATTTGAATCAGAAAGCCAATCACTAGCAAGGGCTTTGGTAAAAGAAGATGACCCTTCATCATATTTGATATTAAATATGGCAGAAACAAAGATAGGTATAGCTATTGTTGAACAAAACAAAGTTCAGTACACCTCATCACTACCAATTGTTAGTAAAGATGTGATAGAAGATCTTAAAGGAGAGAGCGCTGATCATTTGAAGAAACAGATAAATAAGCTTTTGATTTTTTGGTTTACAAACAAAAATGACTTGGGACACAAGGACAAGGTCGATACTGTAATAATATCTGGTAAGTATGCCTCAGCTCCCGGATTGGTTGATTTCCTTGAGAAGCATCTAGCTATAAAGATAGAAGTGGCTAATGTTTGGAAGAATTGTTTTGATATAAATGAGTACGTTCCTGACCTTGGTCAAAAGGAGTCCTTAGACTTCGCAATTCCTATAGGACTTTCACTAATTCACCATTAAGATGCTTAGACTATTACTAGAAAACGACAGAAAGAACATTAAAACCGAATATCGTTTTAGGTTCTTTACGCTACTTTCCTTAGTAGTTGTCAGTACAATCGTAGCTTGGATAATATTCCTATTACCTTCATATCTAGTTCTTTCTGTTGAAGAAAATGAGTATGATGAAAAGATAAAAAAGATAGAGGAATCTAGTCTTTCAAAAGAAAGAGCAGAATTAACTGGAAGAGTTTCCGAAGTGAATAAGAAGGTGAGTATTTTAGACACAAAAGATTATGATTACGCAGAGTTAGTTGGTGCTGTGAGAGATGTTTCAGACAACGGTGTAGATGTTGATTTGATTGAGTTCACACATGATGATGATGGGGTATTAGCTATCTCTGTCAGAGGAATCTCTTCTGGAAGAGATAATCTTTTAGATTTCTCTAAGAAGCTCGAAGATTATGATCGGTTTGAGAAAGCAGAGTTTCCTTTCTCTGACTTTGCTAAAGAATCAGAAATACCATTCTCTATTACAGTAACTGTTGTGCCACTATAATTATGAAAAACTCTAACACCAAAAAAACACTTGTTTTAATGACCGTGATCCTTGTTCTCGTATCTACTCTATTGGTTGTTATGAGTAATATGATTGAAAAGAAAAAGAGTAATATATTTTCTATGAAAGAAACCATAGGAAACTTTGAGGATGGAACAAGTACAGTTTTCCTTAAAAGAGACATAGAAAACAATATAGAGAACATCACAAAAATAGATTCTGTATTTATAGACCAAGATAGAGAGATAGATTTTCTTGAAGAGATTGAAGAAGTGGGTAGATCAGCGGGAGTTATTGTTTCCATCCAAGATGTTAGTGTTGAGGATGTTAACAGAAAAAGAAAAGTTGAAAATGAAGATGGAACTGTTGAAGCGGTCGATTATAGATCACACGGTGTTGTTTTAGTTAGTTTCAGTATAGAGGGTGAAGAAGAAAATGCTGTAAATTTTGTATCTCTACTTGATGGAATGGGCAGGAAAGTTAGTATAAGAGATATGAGATTGACTAAAAATAGTGAAACTTCCGAGTGGAAGGGTCTTTTTAAGATAACAGGAGTAGCAAATTAATATGTTTTCATTATTGTTCAAAAAAAATAATAAAAGTATAAAAAACAAGGTTGAAAAGAAAAACCACAGAGTATCAATATCCGGTATGAGTGTGTATGCAGACTGGTATATAATCATGACCATAGGAGTGATTATGTTATTTATATCTATACTTCACTCATACAGTACCTACAGGCATGTTTCGGATATTGAGGTGTCTGAAAGTATTGATGAAAGTGTGACAAACAAGCTAGACGTAGAGAGATTAAATTCAGTGATTTTAGACATGAATTTATAACAGGGTAGTGCATAAGCTGTATTATGTGATATAAAGAATGTTCTAAATATCTGCTCCCGTAGTTTAATGGATAGAACATGGGACTTCTAAGCCTATAGTGGGGGTTCGATTCCTCCCGGGAGCACCAAATAAAGTATAGTAGAACACTTGACATTTATCTATAAAAGTGATATTAATCTTGTTGATAGATCTTTAAAATATTTTAAAATCGTCAAACGACGGATTTAGAATACATAAAAACAATGAGAAAAAAAACAACGCTAGGTTGGGTCATGAGCTTGCTCATGACATTCACTATTTCAACTCTCACAGTCCACGCGGATTGGAAAGACGATGAGATCAACCGCTTAGAACAAGCGGTTGAAGATGCTTGGGATGCGCATGATGACGCTTGGGCAGCACACGATGCTGTTTGGGTGGCACTTGATGCACTCGAGTTAGACAAGAACGCAAAGATCGCGCTCTTACAAAGCTTAGTCGATGACCTTCAGGGGTCACTAACTTTCGAGCTAAACAAGTCTGAAGGTTTGCAAACTCAGGTTGATGATCTCGAGGGGTCACTAACTTTCGAGCTAAACAAGTCTGAAGGTTTGCAAACTCAGGTTGATGATCTCGAGGGAAGTGTTGGCTGGTATTCTTTTGCTTTAGTGGAAAAGGAACAGTACATTGCCGAACTTAAGTCTGAAATCGCAGTACTCGTCGCGGACGATGCAGAACATCATGAAGATAATCTTTCGCATCACAATGAAATCGATGCTTTAGAAAATCAGATTGCCGAACTTAAGTCTGAAATCGCAGTACTCGTCGCGGACGATGCAGAACATCATGTTGATCTAAGGGGTCAATTGGCGCAAGCTGAATCAGAACTTTCACAAGTTCGTAGTAATTTACGAGATTGTGAAGTAAGGCTAGCTTCGGCTGGTGTAAACCACAGAGATGCATATTCTCAGCTTCAAGCTGATCTAGACATATCTCTTAAGGCGAATCAGAATCTTGAAACTGAACTCGCTGCGTCTGTTATGAATGTTACCAACATTCAGAACGAACTCACGCAGACAACAACAGCAAACGCTGATCTACAAGAAAGCTTTACTAATATCACCATCGAATTTGGAGACGTTAGTGGAATTGAAGGAGATCTGAACGTTCAAGTTGGATTGTTCCAGGAAACTATGACCGAAAACAGTGGTCTCAATAGTGAGGTTACAAACCTCACGGAACAAGTCCAAGAGTTCGAAGCTAAAAACGGAGAACTTAGCGGTTTGATTACGGGACTTCATTCAGAAGTTAACCGCCTGAAAGGATTGGTTGATATTGCTTCTGACAAGAATGATCTTTTGGACCGGATTCGTGACCTAGAAGACATCATTGACGCTATGAGTTCTATGAATGGACTCACTATCGTTGGTGATCCACACACTGCAGACATCCTTGTTCTGCAAGGTTCCAGTGATCTTCGTCGCTGGAACGAATTGGTAGCGGTTGATGTTTTGGGGTCTGGTAAAAAGTTTACTGGGTTCCGTTTAGCCTTGGTTAATTCCGGGGAATAACATCTCCTCTTGTTTTGACCCTCGCCGCAATCGCGGCGAGGGAACAAATCTGATTTACATACGTAAAGCAGATTTTTTTGTTTTTTTATGTACCCCTTAAAGTAGGGGTGTGAGGGGTTGCATACTACCTACAACTATTGACAAAAGGGATATATATGTGCTATAATTATGAGAGATAGGGTTACGTTAGAAAGACGTAACCTGTTATTTAAACCAAAAAAAAAAGGAATAGAAGAATATGAAGAAGATCATTGTAATTTTCACGGCCATTGTTCTGGCCACAATATCAACATTAAAAGCTGGATCTTTACAGACCAGCGCTAGTGAAGTCGCTTGGACTCCTGTGGAGGATATCAGTAAGCTCAGTTGGGATTTTACAATAGAGGCTTACGTAAAGCTCCAAAACCTACCTACAAACGGTGCTATCGCATCGATTGTAGGAAGAACAAATTCTGATCCTCAGAAAAACTCTTGGAACTTCGGTTTCAAAAAGGAGGAAGCAGATATTTTTCTCTATCTTTCCTTAAAAGATGGAGCGGAAACCTGGGTGAAAGCCGGGATTCAAGCAGGAAGTACATATCATGTCGCTGTGGTAAAAAATGGCGATGACATCAAGTTCTACAAAGATGGAGATCTTGTAGGTACTCAAGGTCTTCAAACAAATTCGTCGCTGGTTAACACTCAGATTTCTCTGGGCAAAGGCCTCGATGGCTGTATCGATAATCTTCGGATCTGGGACCATGCACGGTCTCAATCTGCCATCCAAGAGGGGATGACAGAAGTTATCTACAATCAGCCCGGTCTTGCCGCTAGCTGGAATTTCGATTCAAACTATGAGAAGTTTGATTATACGGGAACCCATCAGAATTTAAATTTTGATGATGGCAGTTACGGCGATGATTTAGGATTAGTAGATCCTGATCCTGATCCTGATCCTGATCCTGATCCGCGCATTGCGGAACTGGAAGCTTTGGTAGCTTCACTTGAAGCTACCAATAAAGAAAACACGACACTCCTTTCGGAGTGTCGTGCGGACAAGGTTGGACTTCAACAACAAGTCGATGACCTTAAGGGGTCATTAGACTTTGAGTTGAACAAGTCCGAAGGGCTTGCACAGGAGTTGGAGGACTGCAAAGGTTCATTGGCTTTCGAGCTGATCCACCTTGCAGAGCATGACGAGGAGATAGTTGAGCTTAAGACTCAACTGTCTTTAAACGATGACATGATCATCGATCTAGAGGGTCAAGTCATGACCCTTGAGCAAGAGATTGCTCTGTCGGATGTCCACTTAGTGGACGGGCCTAGCCCTACCGATGCATACCTCGAGTATGCATCTCATCCGGCAGGTCCTTGGATGTCAACCGATGCCTCGGTTGACATCACAAGTGGTGTCCGGTTCTTCCGAGTTGCGACTCGGTAAAACAGTGGTTCTAATCCACTAACAAGACCCTTAACACTTCGGTGTTAAGGGTCTTTTTTCTTGCCCTTTTTTCAATAATAATGTATTTTTAGATGTACCCTAAAGGGCGATTAGCTCAGTTGGTAGAGCAGCTCGTTTACACCGAGAAGGTCAGGAGTTCAAGTCTTCTATCGCCCACACAAATATATTGACATTGCACTAACAATGTATATACTACATGTTATGACTAATGTAACAATTCGTATTGACGAAAAATTAAAAAAAGATGCTAAGAATACCTTAGCAAAACAAGGACTTGATATGTCTACCGCTATTAAGATGTTTTTCAATCAAGTAGTGATTGAAAAGGGTCTACCTTTTTTACCAACACATAATGAAGAAACATTAAAAAAACGTTGGGATGCAGAAGTAAAAGATGCTTTGAAAAATGGAAAATCATACAGTAGTGGAAAAGAACTACTAGCAGATTTAATAGATTAACAATGTATCATGCCCACCGAACTAAAAAGTTTGAAAAATCTTTAATCAAGCTTTACAGGTCTGGTAAATTAAGTAAGAGTATTATTTCTGATATTGAGTATATTATTGATACCTTAAAAGAAGGTAAAATATTACCAAAAAAATTTAAAGATCATTCATTATTAGGAAATCTTAGATCCTATAAAGAATGTCACATACGACATGATCTACTGTTAGTATATGAAATTCTTGAAGAGGAGCTCGTATTGGTTTTGATGGATATTGGACCTCACTCATACGTTTTCAATTAAAATGATTTTACAAAAATAACACTAAACAAATGTCCCTAGAGATAATATTTGAAGATAACAACATATTAGCAGTAAACAAACCTGCGGGTCTTGTCGTGCACTCTGACGGAAAAACAAAGGAAGAAACTTTAACAGATTTAATACTGAAAGAATATCCAGAAGTTCAGGGAGTAGGGGAGCCACTAGAACTTAAGGACAAAACTGTAATTGATAGACCAGGAATAGTTCACAGACTAGATCGAGATACATCAGGAGTAATTTTAATAGCAAAAAATCAAGAATCTCACTCACATCTAAAGAAACAGTTTCAAGATCGAGAGATTGAAAAAACATACCATTCTTTTGTATATGGAAATATAAAAGAAGATGATGGTGTTATTGATAGACCTATAGGAAGAAGTAAGAAAGATTTTAGACAGTGGTCCGCACAAAGGGGTGCAAGGGGTGTCATGAGAGAAGCTGTGACAAATTTTAAAGTATTAGATAGAGGACAGGATGGTGATGAACACTACACTTTCGTTGAGGTAAAACCAAAAACAGGAAGAACACATCAGATTAGAGTTCATATGAAAGCATTTAATCATCCAGTTGTTTGCGACAAACTATATGCAGAAAGTAGACTTTGTATTTTGGGGTTCAAAAGACTAGCTCTTCACGCAAGAAAGATTTCCTTCAAGGATTTGAATGGAGATATGCAGGAGGTAGAAGCTCCATATGCAGATGATTTTGTAGAGGCGATGATATAAAAAGAACGGTTTATATTCTATTTATCTCTCCTTGTTTTATAATTTCAATTATTTCGTAGGCAAGTAGTATTCCTGAGAACATGATGAAGAAGAAGTCTACTAAGTGTCCGTTCCAGAAAAAGTCTTCAGCATCAAGATAAGTGAAATAGAAATCTCCAACAGCTTGTGAAAGAAAAGATCCTGCTAGATACACTAGAGACTTAAAAATTTTTCCTCCTGCAAGAAACAATGTAATTAGTGCAATAGAAACTATTACAAGATCTCTAGGGTTGTACATATCATTCACCTATTTGTTCAAAAGGTGATGAAAGATATCAAATTTATGGTGTTGACTCACTTTAATAAAGATGATATTTTTCTATACGGCGTGGCAATAAAGCCACAACAGAACCCACTAATTGAAATCATGTCTCAATCAAGTCACACGGCAAGAAAGAAGTACCGTAGAAAAGGACGAAACTTTGATAATGGGACTAACGTCACTAGTTTAGTGACACCTAAAGATAATGTCGTTCCAGCTAGTTCCAAGAGCAAAGAGGACGAGAAAGACAAAACTTCAGAATAGGGTTCATTTACGAACCAATTTTTATAGCCGCCGCCCCAAAGGGGTGGCGGTTTTAAACGTTCTCTTGATAAAAGAAATAAGCTGTGCTAAAGTGTTGCGACATAACGAATATGAATACAACATTCACTCCAGTTAATATAGAGACACGTAAAAACCTTGATTTGAGATCAGGTGACACTGTTCGTGTGTGGCAAAAGATCCAAGATAAAGGGAAGACTCGTCTTCAAGCCTTTGAAGGAATGGTTTTAGCTCGAAAGCATGGTACTGAGCCAGGAGCTACTTTTACAGTGCGAAGAAACACTAAAGGATATGGTGTAGAGAAGATTTTCCCTCTATTCTCACCAATGATCGATAAGATAGAGATCATAAAGAGATCTAAGGTAAGACGAAGTAAACTATACTTTGTAAGACGAAAAGCTCTGAAAGAGATTAGGAAACGACTGAAGATGATGTTTGTCGACATTAAGACTGAAGATGATAAACCAGAAGAGGTTCCAGTTGTAGCCGAAGATGTAACAGAAGAGAAGATTGAAGAGTCTAAAGAAGAAGAAAAGAAGGAAGAATAAAAACACTACTTAAAGTAGTGTTTTTTTGTTAGAGTATAGAACATGATTACATTATGGATAGTTGTTTTTGTAGTTTCTCTACTTCTTTTAGTAAAAAGTGCCGACTGGCTACTGGAAAGCTCTGAAAGAATAGGGCTTAGTGTTGGTATATCCCCATTTGTTATGGGTGTTACTGTTATTGCTTTTGGAACTTCTTTCCCAGAGCTGATATCATCTTTTGTGGCGGTGTCACAGGGTGTAACAGAAATTGTTACTGCGAATGCAGTCGGATCAAACATTGCTAATATTCTTTTAGTTGTCGGGTTGTCTGCGATAGTAGGGAAGAAGTTGGTAGTTACAAAAAACCTTATAGACCTTGACCTTCCTCTTATTGCCCTTGGTACAACTATATTTGCTTTTCTAGCCTGGGATGGACAAGTGACCCTCTTAGAATCAGTTGTCCTCCTTGTTACGTATTTGGTGTATTTGGGATTCACTATTTTATATAAAGATGAACACGTTGAAAAACCTGTTAAAGATAGACCTAAAATTTCAACCAAGGATATTGTGATACTATTTATTGGAATTATAGGATTAGGAGTAGGAGCTAAATATCTAATTGATGCTGTTATCATGCTATCAAAAATGTTTGATATCGCACCGGGTATTATTTCAGTTACAGCTGTAGCTTTTGGTACATCACTCCCAGAGCTATTAGTATCTGGAAAAGCAGCTATGCAAGGTAAGTCAGAAGTAGCACTTGGAAATATATTCGGTTCAAATATATTTAATCTACTTGTTGTTGTGGGTCTTCCTGGTTTGTTTGCAACACTTAATTTTGATGCAAAGACTCTTTCAATTGCTATGCCAATGTTAATTATTTCAACAGTGTTGTTTATAATTTCAGGGATTTCAAGAAAGATCCATATTCAAGAAGGGGTTTTGTATGTAATCCTGTATCTACTGTTTATAGCTAAGTTGTTTGAGATACTTTAGAAATTTTTTATCAAAATTTTATATAATATTTTATAAAATATATAAATGATCAAAATAAACTGTAAAATATGCAGTAATTTTTTCTATGTAAAACCTTCTCACTTAAAAATGGGGAGTGGTAAATACTGTTCAAGGAGGTGCCACTATCTTGGTAAAAGAAAAGGAGAGTACGTGGGGTGTCATGTTTGTAAGCAGATAGTGTATGTGAATAAAACACGATTTGGAAGATCAAAAAGTAATAAATATTTTTGCAATAAAACATGTCAGACTTTATGGAGAAATTCATACTTTAAAGGAAGTAAGCACCCTAACTGGACTGGTGGTATGAGTACCTATAGGAATATACTGAAAAGGTCTGACAAGGAAAAAATCTGTACCGCATGTGGCAATAAGGATGTAAGAGTTTTAGCAGCACATCATTTAGATAAAAACAGAAAAAATAATACCATTGATAACCTCGCTTGGCTGTGCCATAATTGCCACCATCTCATTCATCACTATAAAGATGAATAGAGCAAGTATATGGCGCCTATAGCTTAATGGTAAAGCTCCGCTTTGTGGAAGCGGCGATGAGGGTTCAATTCCCTCTAGGCGCCCAATTTATTGACATTATCTCTAATAAGAGTAATCTCTTATGTAGAAAGGAATTAATATTTTGAAGAAAATAACAATAGTTAAACTAAGAGCTTCTGTAATTAGAATAATAACCAAAAAGAAGTGCAAAAATGAAGATCTTCTGTTTTACGATAAAGAATGTATTCTGTCTCCGTTTTCGTGTCATCCTGTACATTATCTCGATACAAATTCACCAACTGCTGAGCATGCCTACCAAGCTGCTAAGTTTACACATCTCGTTTATGTTCCATGGGAAATAAATAGAGCAAAAACTCCAGAGCTGGCTAAAGAAATAGCTAAACGATATAAAAAATCTAGAAGGAGAGACTGGGATAAGGTTAAGCTCTCTGTAATGCAACAAGTTCAAACAGCAAAAGTTGAACAAAATGTTGAAGTTAAAAGGTTTCTCAAAAAGACCAAGAAGAGGAAGTTGGTAGAGAATTCACCAACAGACTATTTCTGGGGATGTGGTTTAGACAGAACCGGAGAAAATCATTTAGGAAAGATTCTGATGAATATAAGAGACAGATAATAGAAGGAAAAAGGTGGTATGACTTATAGTTGTACCACCTTTTCTTATGTATAATTATATTACACTTATTTTTAATTAAAAAATATTATGGAATTATCAATATTTCTTGCAAAGCTTTTAGGTACATACATGATCATCAAGGGAATCGCTCTTATTGTTCGAAAGAAAGAGATGAAAGGATTCATCGCTGATTTTGTTAGTAACAAAACAGTTGCAATGTTTGCTAGTGCTTTCGCACTCATCATAGGACTAGCTATCGTGATTGGTCACAATGTCTGGACTTCTGACTGGAGAGTGTTGATCACAATTATTGGGTGGATTGTCTTGATAGAAGGTCTATTAATGTTTGTATTGCCTCACAAGAAGGGAATGGAATGGGTCAGTAATTTTACAAAGCCTGCCTGGTATAACCTAGGTATAATGATTAACTTATTCCTCGGAATATATCTGGCTTTGATTGGATACGGATTGTAAAAGAAAAAACCGGCTGACAGCCGGTTTTTTCTTTTACTTAGCTTTAGAGTGCCCTTGTCGAGCCTTTCTTCTAGGGTTCTGCTTATTAATACGATAAAGACGTCCTTTTCTTCGGACTAGTTTGTCTCCAGGCTTCTCGGCCTTTATTGATGATTTAACTTTCATATCGCACCATTATTACCAGAAATGGTAAATATTGCAAGATCTATTTATACAATTTTTCAAAACGGCTAAATTCCTTGCTGAATTATGCTGTTTTTTTGACATCATTAAATGGCTGTTTTGGATTGGATTATCCACACCTAAAGGTGTGGATAAAGGGGTATAATATCTTTACTAATGAAGAAGAGATAAACATTCGTCCACAAGGGACGATTTTTTGTCCCTACAGATTACAATTAACTGAAATTGCGATATGACACCAATGGATATTACTATCACAACACGTGATGGAAGACGCGAACAATTTGATGCTGATAGAATAAACAGATCAATTGAACGAGCTTGTGTAGGATTAGAGGATGCAATTTCAATGGTCACAAAGATCGCCACTGAAAGTCATTTAACTCTGTACGATGGTGTAACAGAGAAAGAGTTAGATGAGGCTACAATAAGTGCTGCCCTTCAAAATGTCCAACTAGATACAGATTACGATATTGTCGCAAAAAGACTTCTCCTGAAGACTGTATACAAACAAGTTCTAGGAAACTACGATTCAAACAATAGTGATGCACCAGGGGAACTACACAAAAATAAGTTTGTGGATTATATAAAGACGCAGGTAGAAGAAAATGTTTTAGATAGGAGAATGATCAATAAATACGATTTAGATACTCTTGCTAATACTCTTGATGTTTCAAGAGATCACCTATTTAATTACGCAGGACTTTCAGGACTAATTAATAGATACACTGTTAAGGGAGAAGGACAAGTTGTTGTTGAGACACCACAATTCTTTTTCATGAGAGTTGCTATGGGTATGTCATACAACGAAGAGAACCCAACAGAACAAGCTATTAAGTTCTACAACAAAATGTCTAAGCTTGAATATATTGCGGGAGGTTCTACAAACATTGGAGCGGGAACAACAAGACCAGCACTTTCAAACTGTTTCCTTCTTGAGATTCAAGATGACATTGAGAGTATTGCTAAAACAGTTTCAGACGTAATTAAGATTTCAAAAGCTACTGGAGGAATTGGAGCTTCAATCACAAAGCTTCGAGCTAGTGGATCATCACTTTCATCAAACAACACTCAATCATCAGGTCCTACACCTTTTGCCAAGATCATTGATACAGCTATTAGAGCTATTCAAAGAGGAGGGAAGAAGAAGGGGGCACTTTGTTTCTATATGGAGAATTGGCATCTTGATTTTCCAGATTTCATTGAATGGAAAATGAGTAACGGGGATGATTATCTTAGAATGAGAACAGCGAACACCGCTGCATACATGTCAGATGAATTCATGAAGAGAGTTCAAGACGGAGGAGATTGGTATATGTTTGATCCAAAAGAAACACCAGATCTTAATGAACTATATGGTGCAGCATTTTCAAGGAGATACTGTGAGTATGTAGAGAAAGCTAAGTCAGGAGGTATGAAGGTGTATAAGAAAGTTCCAGCACAAGAACAATTCAGACAAATGCTAGTTCAACTTCAAGGAACTTCACACCCATGGTTAACTTGGAAGGATCCGATAAATCTACGAGCTCTGAACAACAACACTGGAACAATCCACATGTCTAATCTTTGTACAGAGATTTGTTTACCACAGGACAAGGATAATATTGCAGTTTGTAACCTAGCATCATTAAACCTTTCAAAGCATATCAACAACAGAGAAATTGATTGGCAACTTCTTGAACAGACTACAAGAATTATGATCAGACACCTTGATAATCTGATCGACATCAATGAACTTCCAATTGAAGAAGCTATAAAGAGTGATAGGGAGAACAGAGCAGTTGGACTTGGAGTTATGGGATATGCCGATTCAGTAGAGAAGATGGGATTCTCATATGATTCACAAGCGTCGTATAACTTTGCAGACAAGGTATTTGAATTTATTTCATATATGGCAATCGACGAGAGTGCTAACCTTGCAAGAGAAAGAGGAAGCTATACTCACTTTGAAGGATCAGAATGGTCAAAAGGAAAAGTACCATTTGATACAATCGAGAAACTAGAAAGAGAAAGAGGTAGAGAGTTAACTGTCGATAAGGAAAGTCACCACAAAGGACTTAACTGGGATACTCTTCGAGCTAAAGTGAAGGGAGGTATACGAAACGCTACTCTTATGGCAACAGCCCCAACTGCAAACATTGGTTTGGTTGCAGCAACTACTCCAGGAATTGATGCTAGATTTGCTCAAGTATTTTCACGAAACAAAATCTCAGGAAAGTATTTAGATATAAATACTAACCTGGTTAAAGATCTAAAGAATCTTGCAATCTGGGAAGACGTTAGAGGACAGATCGTAGAGAACCAAGGAGACATTAGTAGTATCGAACAAATTCCACAGAACATTAGAGATATATATAAAACATCATTCACAACTGATCCATACGCATACATTGAAGTAGCAGCTCGAGCTCAGAAATGGGTAGATCAAGCTCTTTCAAGAAATATGTATCTTGAGACTAGAGATACTGATGAGATCATGAAGATTTATCAAACAGCTTGGGACAAGGGAGTAAAGACAACATACTACCTACATATGAAACCAAGACATACAGCAGAGCAAAGTACTACGAAGGTAAACAAAGCTACTGCTATTGGGAAAGTAGGATTTGGAGCTTTGAAAGCCAAAGCACCTGCACCCGTAGTACAAGTACCTGATCCTGTTGTAGAACCTCCATCACCAATATCAGTTCCACAGCAAAGTCCCGTGGTCCCACAAGAGAAGGTGCCAGTAGCTAAAGCACCTAACGTAGTAAATAACTACGGTCCAGAGGATCCACAAGATCGATTGGTATGTGATAGTTGTCAGTAGGTAGGTTAAAAACAGATAAAATTGATCGGTTTTTATTACGAAACAATATTTTAAATTTGTGGATAAGCAACGGAATATGATTGTGATACAATCATATTCCCTTATGAACTAACGGAAACCAATATGTTAATAGGAAAACCAGAAGAAAAAGATTACAACCTATATCCAAGTGAATATCCTTGGGCTCGTGAAATGTATGATCAAGCCATTGCGAATACGTGGTTTCCTCATGAAATAGCACTAAAAGAAGACCTCCAAGACTTCGAAGAGATGACAGAGGATGAGAGACATGCTGTTAAGTTTATTATGGCTTTCTTTAATCCAGCAGAACTTATCGTGAACCGATCAGTTGCTCTTGGAATCTATCCATATATTAAATCAGCGGAGTGTCACCTATACATCGCTAAATGGATGTGGGAAGAAGCTAACCACTGTACTTCATTTGAATATGTTCTAGAAACATTCCCATTTGATAGAGATGATGTGTACTCTCAGCACATTACAACTCCTGTAATGAAAAATAAAGAAGCTTTTGTACAAAAGTACATGGAGAGAATGACAGAAGAGAAGTTAGACATTGAAACACCAGAAGGGAAGAGAGATTTCATCCGAAACCTAATCGCTACAAACATCGTGATGGAAGGAATATGGTTCTATAGTGGATTCATGGTGATTCTTTCTTTCAGACAAAGAAACAAACTTAGAAACTTTGGATCAATGATCAACTGGGTACTTCGAGATGAATCACTTCACTTGAAGTTCGGTATGAATCTTGTACTAAATGTACTTGAAGAAAATGCTGATCTCGTAACAGAGGAGTTTGCTGCAGAAATTAGAGACATCATCATTGAAGGTGTTGAACTTGATACTGCATATAATACAGAGTTGTTCCCTAAGGGAATTCTTGGATTAAATGCCGACTATGTAAATCAATATGTTAAATACGTAGCGGACAGAAGATTGGAAGAACTTGGATTTGAAGCACACTACAATGTTCAAAACCCAGCTAAGTGGATGGCCACATCAACTGATGTGTTGGAACTTGTTAACTTCTTTGAACAACAAAACACTAACTACGAAGTTAATGCAAAGGCTCACACTGATAAGAAGGAAGAGAAGAAATAAAAAGGAAAGGCTACGCTGACACAGCGTAGCCTTTTTTCTTGGCTTTCTCCTCTATATAGGATTTTGTTTTCTCTTGGTCTGTTGAATAAATAGCTATCTCTTGTTGAGTTGTATTACCTCGTACAGATACAAATAGAGCACTTCCTAAGTTTTTTATTTTTACCCTAAGATTACCTTTGGGTGGTCGAAGTCCTGATTTTATAAAACCAGGAGATATCTTTGTTACAAACTCGCATTTGTTAGCGATGTTACATATATCCCCAGCGGAAGGTGTGACAGTTGTATGGTTACCACTATATTTTCCACCTGATCTTGTATTTTTTGTAGACATAATTCTTTGGTTAAAGTAACCTATGATGTTGGTAATGTCAAATTAGTAACCATTACATAGATTGACATATAGGGTGTTTTGGTGTGTAATGTAAGGCAGATGAACACGTCACCAATAGGCAACCTTATGGTTGTCGCGATGGTCTTCTGGATAATGTTTTTTGGACTTGCCACAATGGTTGGCTCCCAAAAAACATTTCTCTCTTGGCATAAAAAGTTTGCCAAGAAAGTCTGGAAGAATAACTGGAAAATGATCTTGGCATTTTGTGCCGGGGTCGTAGTCGGAGTGGGGATTAATACACCCCACTGAAACTAAATTTTAACTCAACGCCCTTGTCTCTTTTGAGGCAGGGGTGTTTTTCTATGATAAAATTAATACATGAATACATACGATTGGTACCAGGCTCTTGAGAAACCATTCTTCGCACCTCCATCATCTGTTTTTGGTGTTACTTGGGGGATAATCTATCCTCTGATTGCTATAGCTTTTATAATCCTTCTTTTTGAAGTCTACAATACAAAGAAAATACCAAAGGAATTAGTAGGGGTTTTTGTTCTAAACATGATTGGTAACTTTATGTTTACTCCAGTTCAGTTTGGTTTGCAAAGTAACATTTTAGCTTTCTTTGTTATCTGTTATGTTCTGTTGACTCTGTACATCTTCGAAAAGAAAATAGCGAAATACTCCAAAGTGATTTTCTACTTAATGTTTCCGTATTTAATATGGACATCGTTTGCAGCACTACTGCAATTAACAATAACAATAATGAATTTATAGTATGAAGAAACCAAAGTATTTTGATGGGAAGGTGTCAGAAGGTTTTGTGGCTCTATACTCTGCAAGATCTATTATGTTTGTAGCTTCAGGATTGTTAGGACTATTCCTTCCTGTATTCATATATCAGATACTAGGAAACAGCTTTGAAGGAATGATTCTTTTCTACGGTCTTGCTTCACTTCTGTATATTCTCTTCCTAGCCTTCGGTGTACGACTAGCGGACAAGATAGGGTTTTCTAAGTCACTTAAGTTGAGTCCGTATCTCCTTGTTATCTTCTTTGGTATTTTCTATTTCATGACAGAGAATAACGTAGCTATTCTTCTACCTATTTCTCTTATAGTTCTTTCAACTTGGAGGATTATGTATTGGACTCCATACAAGACTAATCTTGCTAAGTTCACTAATCAAAAGAACAGAGGGAGACAGATTAGTGCCTTTTATCTAACACAAACAATTCTTTCAGTACTCTTACCAATCATCGCTGGATTTATGATCAACGAATATGGATATGGGGTTTTGTTTTTGATTGCCATCATTCTTCATCTTGTATCATCTTTGCCATACAGGTGGTTACCAAAAGTTCCAGAGAAATATAGTTGGGGGTATAAGGAGACATGGCACAAGTTCTTTAAGTTAATGAAGAACAAGACTGTCATCTCATACGTTGCTATTGGGGCAGAATCTTTCATAGGTCTATATGTCTGGCCAATCTTTTTATTCCTTCTTTTGAAAGGAGACTTTTTGAAAGTTGGATTGGTTTCGACCTCAGTTGTGTTTATTGCTGTAATCCTTCAATTAGTTTCTGGAAAGATTATAGATAAGAAGATGTCTAGGAATAAGTTGCTCAAGTGGGGAACAATACTATATTCAGTTGGGTGGGTCTTTAAAATATTTATCGCAACAACATTCCAAGTGTTTATCGTGGGAGCGTATCACAGTGTTGCCCAGATTTTCACAAGAACTCCGTTTGATGCACTTACATATGATATGTCTTCAAAAGAAGGAACATACATTGATGAATTTACAGTTATCATGGAAATGGCTATTAGTTTAGGTAGAGTGATAGCAGCTGTGATGGTTATCACTCTGTCGATGTTCTTTAGTATCGAATGGTTGTTTGTTATAGCGGCAGTTTCAACACTGCTGTTTAACTATGTAGGAGGAGAAAAGATGTATCTAAAGAAGACATATTAAAAAGGGCCTGGAACAAGAATTAACTTGCTCCAGTTTTTTTGATTTATTTTTTGTAGCTTAATCTCATTGTCTTGATGAATGAGATTAAAGACATAAGTGCAAAGGAGAATAATATCCAAGATACTCCTTTTGGAAACGCATTAATAGCAAATATTAATCCACCCAGGAAACTTACGATAAAGAGTATGGCGATTAAAGTTACATGTCCTTTTTTTTCTTCCATTAGAATAATGAAATGTTTGTGTGTGAAAGTAAAGTTTTTCAAAAGGTTCTTTAAATGGTATAATGTAAAGTACAGTTTACATTAACATAATCAAAGATAATATGAGGACAAACAGAGGGAATGCACTGATAGCACTATCAGTCGTGATAGCAGGAATTATAATAGCGGCAGCAGTGATGATCACAAACATTGGGAATACCCCAGTACCTGTAGACGGTGGTAACGGTGCACCAGCACCTCAAGCCGGTAGTGCCTCATTGGATAATATAAAAGAAGTGACAGAAGCAGATCATATCTTTGGTGATATTAATGCTCCAATTAAGATTGTAGAGTACTCAGATCTTGAGTGTCCTTTCTGTGGAAGCTTACACCCAATTCTTGAAGAGGTGGTAGAGAAGTACGATGGACAAGTGGCTTGGGTATATCGACACTTTCCACTAAGTAGTATTCATGCAGATGCACAAGCATTAGCAGAAGGATCAGAGTGTGTAGCGGATCTTGCAGGTAACGATGCTTTCTGGGATTACGTTGGTGGAGTATTAAATAAACAGAGTGTTGAAAGTCTTGTGACAGAAGCCGGGATTACAGAAGAAGAGTTCAATGCTTGTATCGAATCTGGAAAGTACAGGGATAGGGTTCTTAGCGATGCACAAAACGCACAGGCAACTGGAGGCGGGGGAACACCATGGTCAATTGTGATTGGACCTAACGGAGAGAAATTTGAATTAAGTGGAGCACAACCAGTTGCAGCTTGGGATCAGGTTATCTCTAATATATTGAAATAGATGTTAAAGACACTAACAACGGTATTTAAACAGCCTGTGTATATATTGATATCGTTGGTAGTGTTTTCTGTGGTGGCGAGCCTTGCTCTTTTGGCTCCTAACTTTGGATTGATATTTCAAGTCCTAGGCTCATTTGGAGTGATGGAAGCACTGAAAGTATCATTTAGCCTATTAGGTTCAATACAGACCAATTTCACTGTATTCAGTGCCACTACAATCCTCCTTATAGCTTTCTTTTTTGCTATAAACATCTCTTTGTTCGTATATTATGTAAAAAGGTTTAAAGAGACTGCTGGAGTAGGTACAAGTACTCTTGGTTTAGTGATTGGAACTCTCGGTGTTGGATGCGCTTCTTGTGGGTCACTTGTCCTTACATCACTATTATCTTTAGTTGGATTAGGCGGAACTTTGTCCTTCCTTCCATTTGGTGGGGAAGAGTTCTCAGTTATCGGTTTGGTTCTTATTGTAGTTTCTATGTATTATCTTCTGAAGAAGATATCAGGACCTGCTGTTTGTGAGGTATAGAAGAGACCCATCTCAAGTATTGAACTTTCGATGGGTCTTGTTGTGGTTTAATAGAAACCGGCTGACGGCAGACCATCTCGGTCTGACCGCATATTTAATTTTCTTTCATCGCGATGGCATTCCTCATCTTTCTATAGAAACCGACTGACGGCATACGATCTCCGACTGACCGCATATTTAATTTTCTTTCGTCGCGATACCATTCATCGCTTTCGTTTCTTTCTCGGCCTCCTGTCTTTATGACGACGCTGGGATCTTGATTACCCTTCTCTAAAGGTATGAAACCATCTTCTTTATGACCGTATCTTTCAAGAGCTTCCCTGACTCTAACCATATCAGCCTTATTTTTTTCTTCAGACATATTTTAATTGTGGTTTTTGTACTATAGATATGTTGTTTTAACACATCACCAAGATACACTATGCCATATAACTTATAATGTTGTAAAATATGAAAAAGGCCCATCTCAAGTATTGAACTTGAGATGGGCCTGTGAATTAAGCAGAAAGTGCATTTTTGTTTAGGGATAATTTTAACATCCCTAATAATTCACGGTTGTCTAGAGGATCAAAGATGGTCGGGTTCTCTATCATGGTTGGGGGTTTTTCTAAAAACCCTTCATTAATGATACAAAGTTTACCTTCATCATTAACTTCGTTAATGATTCTTTCTTTTTTGTATTTTGATACATTTGGAGAGATGGTAGGTAGAGGTCTACCTACCACTATGATCCCTCTTTCCATAAGAGTACTGTTCAGGCATAGTCGCATACAAATTACGATTGTTCTCGTCATGTTGCATACGTATCTTTTTGCAGGAGTAAGACTTTCGTTATCCTTCGGATCTGATTCTATTAAGTCTCCGTATATATTCAGTTCTTTGCGAATATCTTCACAGAATTCCATTAAATCTCTTTTGGGACATCTCATGTATTGTTCACAGATCTCTAAGACTCTTTCGTCACTTGGTTTTTTAAAAGTACTACCTCTGATTTGCATTATTTAGCATGTTGAGTTTTATCTTCGTGTGAGGTTACTCACGTTCTGTATGAGAGTAATACATAAAGTGAGTTTTGTCGAATTAGAAAATATATAGATACATATTCTTTTCTGTGGTATTAAAGTAATAGAAAAGTTCTACACAAATACAAACTAGAAAGGAGAATAAATGAATATTAAACCTTTTCCATATCAGGAGACGGCAATTGTTGATACAGTCACTGCTTTAAAAGAGTATGACCGTGCACTTATCGTCATGGCTCCCGGCCTTGGTAAGACTATCGTTGCTTCTTTTGTTGCATTAAGACAGTTAGCAAAAGAAGGTAGGGTTCTTGTGCTTTGTCATGAGAACAAAATTCTTGAACAAAATCTTAAACAGTTTAGTTCTGTTTTAGGTAATGAATATACATATGGTCTGTTCACTGGTGAACAGAAGGATTGTCATGAGGTTGATTTTCTGTTTGCATCGTTTCAAACAATGCGAACATGGAAGAATGCTTTCCATGATGATGAGTTCGGTTCTCTGGTTGTCGATGAAGGACATCACAGCAGGGCAGCTTCATATGAAGCTACAATCTTGTATTTCAAGCCGAAGTACAAAGTTGCCCTTACAGGTACACCTGATCGTACAGATGAACTTGATATAAGAGAGATATTTGGTAATGAGGTTGTTGATATTTCTTTAGCTGAAGGTATTGCTAAGGGGTGGTTAGCTGATGTCGAGTACCGACTGATTACTGATACCTTTAATACTCAAGCTCTGAAAAGAATGTTGAAAGATATTATGGAAGACGGAAAGCGCGTTTCAATTAAGCAATTGAATGAAACCATTTTCGTGAAAGCTAGAGATGAAGAGGTAGCAGCTCATATTATCAGTCGCCAAGCAAATCAAACTATAGTTTTCTGTGAGAGTATTTTACACGCAGAAAACTTTGTTAAGTTTCTACCCGGTGCAGAAACGTACCACTCAGGTAAGGGAACTTTGATTAACAACAAAAACCTTGAAAGTTTCAAGAAGGGGATTATTAGTTATCTTCTTGTTGTGAACAAGCTCAATGAAGGAGTTGATATCCCAAGTGCTGATATGGTGGTCTTTCTACGATCAACAGATTTAAAACTTATCTTTTTCCAACAGCTTGGACGTGGCTTACGCCGTGTTCCAGGAAAGGAGAAAGTTATTGTTCTTGATTTTGTTGGCAACATAGACAGGATTTCTATGGTATCCGATTTAGCTCTAGAGATTAATTCACACACTGAAGATGAGTTGGAAAGAAATCCAATCTATCTAAAGGGTGATGCTTTTGAGTTCTACTTCACAGATCTACAAGTTGATCTGTTGAAGGCACTTGAGAGGTTGTCTGTTGATTTATACCCAACGGTTGAAGAGGCGAGTAAGGCAGCGATTGTTTTGGGAATTAAGGATTATACTAATTATCAAATCAGGTATAGGGATGATCCAAGATTACCATCTTGCCCACATGAGAAGTACAAACTTGAATGGATAGATTGGTATTCTTTTTTGGGAAGAGAAAGACCCGAGGGTTTCTATCCAACGGTTGAAGAGGCAAGTAAGGCAACTCGATATCTTAAGATTAATACTACTAAAGAATATCATAGTAGGTATAAAGATAATGAAAGACTACCGTCTAATCCTCAGAAGACATACCGATTAGGATGGATAAGTTGGAATGATTTTCTGGGTAAACAACCCAAGGATTTCTATCCGAATCTAGTAGAAGCGAGTAAGGCTGTTCAATATTTAGATATTAAAACTCACGACGAATACAAAAAAAGGTATAAGGAGGATAAAAGGTTACCGTCTTGTCCAGATAAGGTATACAAGTCTGAATGGAAAGATTGGTATTATTTTTTCCTCGGTAAAGAGAAATCTTTCTACCCAACCCTTGCTGAAGCAAGTAAGGTGGCTACCGAAATGGAGATTAAGGACAATATTGATTACAAGAAAAGGTACAAGGAAGATGAGAGACTACCGTCTAATCCAAATGAAACATACAAATCCGAGTGGAAGGGTTACCCATCTTTTTTAGGTAAAGAGCCTAAAAAACTTTACTCAACTATTGCAGAAGCTTCTGTTTCTGCAATAAGTCTAAGGATTAAGTCTAGTAATGAGTATTTTAAGATGCATGGAGAAGATGAGATGTTGCCTTACGAACCATTCAATGTGTACAAAACTGAATGGAAAGGCTGGAAAAAGTTTTTAGGTAAATCACCTAAGGATTTTTATCCGACCCTTAAGAAGGCAAGCATAGAAGTCATTGAAAAAAAGATTAAGACTAAGGAAGAGTATATGAAGAGGTATAAGGAAGATGAGAGGCTGTATTGTAATCCTCATATAGCATACAGATCCGAATGGGTCAGTTGGTCTCATTTTCTAGGTAAGTAAAATAAAGCCCGCAGAGTTCAATTCTCTGCGGGTATTTTTATTTCCAAATCCATTTAATTGTTGTAAAAAAGACCCAAAGCGAGGATTGAACTCGCGATGGGTCTTGGGTAACTTTGGTTTCAGGATACTAAGCCTGTTGAGCTTTTAACAGCTCCAATAACTTTTTGTCGTACAGCGTCCGAATAGAGACCTCCCTCCCTAATTGCTTTACGGTTACTAACCCACAAGGGGTTATGTTTATGATCTCACAACCCTCTGTGGGTTGGTATTCAGTCGCAGGATAGTACTCTCCTATTCGGAGGATCCTGGTTTCAATGAGGGCTTCCGTAAAAGCCCTCTGAAGTGTGTTCATTGAAGTTCGGATGATTTTTTGAGTCATCCTCCGGACGTCTGTTTCCTCTAAGAAAGCTTCTACAGGAATCTCTAGACCCCTGCAGACCTTTTTTGCAAAAGTGGTTGTAAACTGCATACCGTTTCCACGGTTTGCTTTTTCGTGGGATTCTGTGACCAAACTGGTCACCTGTCGTAAAGAAGTTTCAATTATCATTTCTATAGTATTATACCACTAAATGTACTATTTTGTCAATACTAACTTGTAATGTGCACACACATATGACCCTTTTGCTACATTAATACTAATGACAGCAAAAATGCCGCAAACAATACAAGAAGAGAGGTATAGATGGGTAAAACCACTTCTAAACAATTAGTTAAGGTGTGTCCACATAGTGAAAGCAGTTTGAAGCGTTGGAAACGTGAATACAAGAAGAATGAAATGGAAGGATTAATACCAAAATCAACAGAACCAAAGACACAGAAGAATGAGACCAGTACATAAATTCCGTAATCAATTAGGATACTGGTAACATTAAAGTATATGGATAAACAAGGAAAAATTAAGAAAGTAGAAAAAAGAAGATAAATACGGTACTCTAAACAAATGATTCTAGACGGAAAAGCTACGGCTATAAAAAGAAAAGAAGTTCTAAAAGAAAAGGTAAAGAACATGGAACATGTTCCTTCTCTTTGTATTGTTCAGGTTGGAGATGTACCTTCCTCTACTTTGTATATTAAAAAGAAGAGAGAGTTTGGTGAGGAGATAGGGGTGAAGGTGGAGGTAATTAACTTTGGTGAGACAGCTAGTACAGAAGAGGTGGTGGAAAGTATAGAAAAGATAGAGAGTGAAGGTATTTTAGTTCAGCTACCACTACCAGTTAGTATGGACAAAGAGAAGGTACTATCTGCTATACCACCAACAAAAGATGTAGATGGGCTATCATCAGACAACTACACACCAGCTACTACAAAAGGTATTTCAATATTACTTGAAGAGTATGGTATTTCAGTTAAAGGAAAGAAAGTTACTGTAGTTGGGTATTCTGACTTAGTGGGGAAGCCAACAGAGAAGTGGTTGAAAGAAGAGGGGGCAGATGTAACAGTATGTGATATTGATACAGAAGATCTTGGAGAACATACAAGACCAGCTGATATTATCGTTACCGCTGTGGGAAAACCGGGACTAATTGGAAAGGGAGAGGTATCAGAAGGACAGGTTGTTATTGATGTTGGTACTACCTTTGTAGATGGAAAGTTGAAAGGGGATGTGGACTTTGATGAGGTGAAGGATATTGTGGAGTATATTACTCCTGTTCCTGGAGGTGTGGGACCTATGACTGTGGTGGGGGTGTTTGAGGGATTGGTGGGGTAGATAGTGTTTTGGCGTGAATTTACAACTAAAACGACACAAATTCACGGTAAACTTGCTTTTTGGCGTGAATTTTTATAATTTTTTTATCGAAAGTTCATAAGTAGATGTTATTTAGTACGATTTTATGTGGTCCCTAATTCAGTCGGGCTCTATCGACTTGCTTTAGTTCGAACTTGTTTTGTGTAAAAAATAAACCAGATTTAAACTAGTACTGTCTTTATGGAAAGAACTTCTTTGTTTCAATTAACAACCAGTTACCAAAATCATCACCAATCCTCTCGATAGTATCTTTATCTGCAGTTGGTTTTATTGCCAACATTAGTATTTCTTCCATGTCACTTTCTCTTTCTGGATAGTATTGTGAAAATAGTTTGTAACATGGATACAAGTCTCGACTATATTTACCCGATTTTTCTATTAGTATTTCCATTCCAATACGCAAATATCCTTTCATTATCCAAGCACAATAATCCTTTATCTCTTCTGGGTCTTCTGTTTCGGAGAGACTTTTTTTAATAGATCGAAATCTTTTTTCAATATTTGGAGCGTGTATTGCTAATTTGTCGGTAATTTTCATTCTGGAAAATTCATGTGACTTTCCGTGTACCAATAGAGATTGGTTTAAAAGTATGAGAACATTCTTTGGTATGGAATTCTTGGAAATCCCAGCTAACTCTGCACCAGTAATAAATGGAAACTCGTCTTTAAGCTGTTTCTCTGCGGACGATATCCATTTGTTATCAACTTCATTTTCTGGCAGATCAATTAATGCGAATGTATCGATATCGGATATTTTTTCGATTGCGGTTCCTTTTGCTACTGATCCTCTTATGTAGACACTACTAAGGTTATTACCATAATTTTTTTCGTACAATTTGATCACGTTATCGATAACAGGCCTCCAATTATCTTGAAGTTTGTTTGCTGAGGTTGGGTTAATGATGTATCCTTCAGAGTCTACTTCTAAAAAGGAACCAATAGGTTTAATTTTCATATCAAAAGTATACCAAATAACTCTTAAAAATTGCTCCGTCGACTTGCTTTAGTTCGAACTTGTTTTCTTGTGTAAAATAACACTCTACCAGCTGTACCCCCTTAGAACCAACACTTCACTTAAATGTTATAATACGTTTCTAATGGAAAAGGGATCATCACAAGAAAATAGTGAGATTAGAAATCTGTTTGATATGGACCAGAAGGACAGGCATGAAAATTTATATAAGAATGATCCTAAACTTTTTGTAAATCGAGATAATGAAAGGTATAAAAAGGCGGTAGAGTTTTACACTAAGCACAAAAAAGAGATTCTTGTCTTAAATGTTAGTGATAAGTATCACCTGGCTATGATTTTCCAGCACGGTCACAAACCCGAAGATTATCTAAGAACACAAGAACTTGCTCTTCAGGCAGTGGATGAAGGTGATGATAGGGGTAGATGGCTCTCAAAAGCAGCAGAAGATCGCCATCTCGGCTCAATTGGAGAAAAACAAAAGTGGGGTACTCAGTATAAGGTTATTGAGAATGGAGAATGGCAATTATTACCAATGCAGACTTATGAAGAGTCTGGTGTAACTGATGAAATGAGAAAGATGTGGAACGTTCCTCTATGCTCAGAATCAGAATCTTTTAATAAGAAGTGAAGTCCTAAGAAGAATAGTTCGAACTACCCGTCAGGGGTAAGAATAAAATCCCTAGAAATATAGCTTAAATCATTGGCTCCGCCGACTGCGTTTAGTTCGAACCTTTATTTAACTCAATAGCCCTCTCCATTATTCTGTCTCCAATCTCACCCCAATCAAAATATTCTCTGTAATTCTTCGGGTCAATTAGTTTAATTTCTTCTATGTCATCGTCTGGGTCTTTTTCAAATTTTCCACAAGACTCTACTTTGCAGTATGATCTAGTCTGCCTAATTATCTGTCCTTTCTCATAAATATCTTGAAAGCCAATTATTTCTTGAGATATAACATCCATGTTAGTTTCTTCCTTTACCTCTCTTATGGTCGCTTCTTCATAAGTTTCATTCTTTTCAATGTCTCCCCCTGGAGGCGTCCACCCACTACTTGGGTGTTTAACCAAAACCATTTTATCTCCACAAAAACAAAAAGCATGAACGCCTTGTAGGGTTTTCCTATCTAGATTGTCTAAGGGATTAGATTCTTGATAAATTATTTCTATTGGTTCACCTGTTGAGTTGTTTATTAAGTTAGATTTTATTTCCATGATGGAAGTATATCAAATAACTCTTTAAAAATGCTCCCAGGACTGCGTTTAGTTCAAACGGGGGTTATAAAGAACGTCCCGTTATAAAACTTAATAGAAATACTATTCCTATAGCTGATGCGTTCGCTAGTATGTATAGTAATAAACCGCTAAATTTGTTATGTGTTCCTGACAAATGCCAACTTGCTCCTAGTGATATGATAAAACCGATAGCAATAGAAGACATTACAAACGTGCAATCACTAGAATCCCCAAATCCACAAAAAGAACCAAAAAGGAAATACATAGCGTGAATTGCAGTTGTTAAGGTAAAAATCCCAATTGTTGTATAGATGTTTCTTTCTTTTTTTAATACCCCAGAAACCTCGATAGAATTGTTATTAGTAGGACTACTCTTGAACATTTTTATTAACGAAAAAATAATTAAAATTACTATAGGCATATACAGGAGAGGTATTCTGATTGAGTGAGGAATGGAGTTAAGGATATTTGTTGGTCCAAAGAAGTCAATAATTTCCAAAACTATTAGTAAGCTTAATATAATAATTGATGTGTTTAATATTTTCATAATTAAAGTATACCAAAAGCTTGGACACTCGTCGGGGGTATCCGAAAATATGTTGAAAAACATAGCTTAAATCATTTGCTCCGCCGACTGCGTTTAGCTCGAACCTAATGCTGTATAATGTAGTGTGTGGAAAGGATGAAAAAAATACTATACATAGACATGGACAACGTTCTTGTCGATTTTCAGACAGGTATTGATAGTATAAGCTTAGATTTGCAAACCAAATTTAAAGGTGATCTTGATGATGTTCCCGGAATATTCTCTCTTATGGAG